>NZ_MWLL01000018.1 GCF_002198675.1 Kineosporia sp. R_H_3
ACAAAGACCACCTTCTCGTGGCTTCAGACCAGTCACCAGACCGGGGACGGTTCAGCCTGGGACAACGCCATCGATCCGGGCAGCGCGCCGGGCTTGCGGGCCAGGACCTCCAGGTAGTGGTCCAGGACCAGGACCTGCCCGCCGCGGACCCGGGACCGCTCGTGCCGCGCCACCACGGTCTTGCCATCGAAGACCAGGACTTCGTCGGCACGCAGCAGCACCCGCAGCCGGGCGCCGATGAACCGGGCCGGGACGGAGTAGAGGGTCTGGCGGACGCTGATCCGGGCGTGCCGGTCGACCCGCGGGGTCAACGTGATCCCGGTCTCGAACGCCTCACCCGGCAGCGGCCGCAGCACCGGCGCCTCGAGCGCGAAGTCCGTCGCGACACTGACGGTGCGCCCTTCCAGGCGCCGCCGGTCGTCCTTGAGGTCGGCCGCGGCCAGGAGCAGGTTCAGCTCCCCGATCGTGGCCACGACCGGCATCGGGACCAGGTGATTGCGGCGGAACCGGCCGCCTTCGACCTCGACCCCGCCCTTCTCGTGAGCGCCCTCGACACCAGGACGGCAGTAGAACGCGTCGAAGCCGTAGTGGGAGCGGAACGTGACCCACCGGGTCGACTCGATCCGGGTGCGGCCGAACAGCACCCGGGTCACGGCGTTCTTCAGGTTGTCGTAGCGGATATGGGTCACCGGCACCCCGCCCAGCTGCTCGAAGGCGTGGACGTGGCCTTCCAGGAACGACTCCTGACACTGCGAGGCGAACGCCCGGTGCACCGCCCTGCCCGAGTACGACATCCGCAACGTGAACATGAACACCTTCGTCTTCACCCCGGCCAGCACCACCCACAAGTCGGCGAAGTCCACCTCGGCGTGTGCGCCCGGCTCATGAAACTGGGCGATGTAGACCTCCTGCGGGGACCGGCCGGCCTCAGCCCAGATCTGCGGGCGCCGGTCCCGGACGTAGTCCCGGACCGTGGAGTACGTGATCTCGGTCAGGGCATGCTCGTCGACCAGCCGGGCATGGACCCGCCGAGCGGTGTGACGCTGCTTCCTCGGCGCCGTCAGGTCCTCACGCAGCATCGTGTCGATCAACGCCTTGGCCGGCTCCAGCCTCGGCGCCACCCGCTGCGGAACCTTGCGCTGCGGCGGCTCCGCGGCGTCCAGCGCCTGACGGACCGTGCGCCGATGCACCCCGTGCCGGTCCGCCAATCCCCGGATCGACAACCCCTCGACCCGGGCATCACGCCGGATCGCCTCGAACAACTCCACCTTCGACCGCACCTATCCGGCCCTCCGCGCTCCGCGCCGTCAACGACGCGCGAAGGTTCGCGGGTGGGGCCACCCCAGACCGTCAGGACACGCCCCGGCGCGTCGACCAGTGGGGCCAGATCAGACCGTCACAACCCTCGACTCACGCCACCCGCTGGAGCCAGATCAGACCGTCAGGGTGGGGCCAAATCAGGCTGACAGACTCACCCAGGGAGCAGTCATGCTGATCCGACGTCGAAGGTCCCGCCAGCGAATGTCAGCACGTGCGGCATGGGCCGCCTTGGTGACCGTGCTGCTGGCAGCCCTCTCACTCACGGTGACCTCACCGGCCAGCGCCGCGACGTACCCGACCCAGGTCTACGCGGGGAACAACGTGCGGGCAGGCGCCTCCACATCGTTCCGGGTCGTGGCCACCACGACCTCGACCGCGCGGATGCAGTGCTGGCGTGACCTCCAGGTCGTCAGCGGAAGTCCTCGCTGGTTCCTCGTGGAGCTGAGCAACGGTCAGGAGGGGTTCATTCACTCGTCCCTCACCGTGCCCAGCACCCAGACCTCGACCCCCAAGTGCGACACGCTGCAGCGAGTGCGCGCGGCCGACTGGGCCCTCGCCCAGCTCGGCAAGACCTACGACGACACCGGCCGCCAGGTCACCTGGGCACCGGGACCGGACAAGGAGTGGTCGGGCGACTGCTTGGCGTTCGTCAACCACTCCTACCGCATCGCCGGGCACACGGGTCTTGGCGCGGCCACGGCGATCGGTCAGTGGAACAGCCCGCCCGCTGGGGCGATCAAGATGACGGGTCTTCTCCCGCGGTACGGCGACCCGGTGTTCACCAACATCCCGAGCGTCGGGCACACCGCGATTTACATCGGCGGGACGTCCATGATCGGAACGCAGGGTGTGGACGGGTCCCGGCTGCCCATCGAGATCTACTCGCTCTACAACAAGTACCCGACGTACCAGGGCTACCTGAAGCTCGGATCGTGACCAGCCACTGACCCCACGCGGCAGGGGAGGGAGCCAGGCGAATCACGCCCGGGCCCCTCCCCTGTCGGTGTCGGTGTCGTTTCGATGCCAGCGCTAGCCCGCGCGGCCCAGCCAGTGCCGTCGGTGCAGTACCTCGGCTGTGCGCGGCGGGAGGTCCTCCTCGACCTCCGCGTCGTGGTTGGCGAGGATTCGGCTGACGAGCCGGTCGGCTTCGGCTCGGTTGCCTTGGGCGTCGCAGGCTGCGACCAGGTCGAGGAGCGCAACGTCGTCGGCGCTACCGGCGGTGAGGGCGACCCGCGCGGCGGCGGCGGCGAGGTCGGGGCGGCTGGTGGCGAGGTGGTGGGTGGCGACGACGTGGGCGACGTCGACGATCATGCCGGTGTAGGTGTGGTCGAGGGGGTCGTCGGCGAGCCAGGCATAGCCGCTGGGCCGGCGGTCAGCGAAGGGTGGTCCGGTGACCAGGTCGAGGGCTGCCTGCAGGTCTGTGACGCCGTCGGCGCCGCGGGCGACCCCGCGGAGCCGTAGCCGACGGAACAGGTCGGCGTCGACGAGCAGCCCATCGATCCGGTAGAGGCCGGGGCCGCCGGTGGGGTTGATGGCGGTGGGGACGTAGTCGGTGCCGCTGGTGGGGTCGGTGCCGAGGCGTTTGCGGACCATGTAGATGGCCTGGCGGACCTTGGAGGTGGTGGTCGCGCGGGGGTCGGTCGGCCACAGGTCTTCGCCGAGCTGCTCGGCGGTGACGCCGCGGGGGTGGCAGGCGAGGTAGGCGACGACTTCGGTGGTCCAGGCGCGGCGGTGCTTCTCGGTGGGCAGGTCGACGCCGGCGCGCACGATGAGCGGCCCCAGCACAGTCAGCCGGGGCCGGGGGCAGTCCGGCGTCATCCAGTCGGCGAGGTCCGAGTCGAGGGTCGGGTCGGCATCGGTGACTCGGCGGCGGGCCGTGTCGTCGACGGCGGGAGCGAGGGCCGTCAGGTCGTCGCGGGTGGTGGCTGTGCTCTCCAGGTACGCAGCGGGCGGCAGGGGCAGCACCCGGTCGGGGCGCACCGACCCGGTCGTGGCGTCCCCCGCCTGTCGCTCGAGGCTCGTCGCACTGACCGGCCCGGGGTCGGCTGCGGTCACGGCCTCGGTCAGCACGTCGTGGCGTGGCGCGCCCGCGAGGTCGGCGCAGCCCTGCCAGCCGGCGTCTCCGGGTGCGTCGGGCATCGGCCGGTCGTCGGTGCGGGCCGCGACGGTGAGGAGCTGGGCGAGCTGGGCGGCCTCATGGGCAGGGAGCTGCTGGGCGACCAGGTCCAGGCCGAGGGCCGGGATGTGGAGCGCGCCGTCGGCGTCGACGTTCAGCTGCCACGATGCGGCGCCGGTGGGCAGGTGGCGGCCCGTGAGGACGACCGCTGCTGCCGTCCGCCGCCCGGCACCGTCTCGACCGTGGTCTGGGTTGCTGCCTCGGTCGCTGTCTCGGCTGCCGCGGACGGCGTCGAGCAGGGGGCCGAGTTCCTCGAGGAGGTCGGGGTCGTCGAGGTCGGCGAGCAGGACGACCTGGGGGAAGAGCAGGTCGGCTGCGACGTCGCGGAGTCGGCCGGTCAGGACGTCGATGCCGGCGGACTTCAGGGCCCATGCGACGTTGCGGAGCTGGGTCAGGGACCGGGTGACGGCGGTGGCGGGGTCGGTGGTGACGGTGACCCGGTCGGGGTTGAGGTCGGCGATCTCGGCACCGAACCCGGCCAGGGTGACGGCGAGCTGCTCGGACCAGGTGTTGTGGGCGAGCTCGGCGGCGATGAACCGGGCCAGGTCGAGGCAGCGTGCGGGGTCGCCGGTCAGGGCCACGGACCCGGCGCGTTCCAGGTCGAGCAGCCAGTAGTCGCCGCCGGTGGTGTACCCGACGGAGGCCAGCGCCGGGTAAGGCGCGAGCAGCCGGCCCGCAGCGGCCGGGTCGAAGCCGGTCGGGGCGCCGCGGTCCAGGGTCCAGCGGGTCCCAGACGTGTGGACGGTCCATGCGCCGGGCGCCAGGGCCCGGGGCTCGGCGAGGACGAGCTCGAGTTCGGTCGCGGACAGCCGGGCCGCGACGACGTCCGGCAGCGATCCCCGCGGCTCAGTCCCGTCCGGTGATCCGTCCGGTGAGCTGTCGGGGCCGGGCATCTGGAGGTGGACCAGGCCGCGCAGGGCTTCGTTGAGCCAGCTGACGTCGGCGACACCGGCGCCGGTGGTGACGGCCCGCTCGGTTCCGGACAGGTGCGGGGGCGTTGCGGCGATGGCCCGGCCGAGGCGGCGGTGGCGTTGCTGGCGGCGGCGGTGACGGCGCAAGGCTTCGGCGCTGACCCCGGCCAGCAGGAGCCCGCCTGCCCCGAACAAGGTGGCGGCCAACGAGAAATCACCAGCCGGGGCACCGGCGTCTGCCGACGTCTCCTCCCCCGCTGTCACGGTGGTGGCGTCGGGGGGCGGCGTGACCCGTGGCGCAACTGCGCCGGTGGTCGTCGACGAGGCAGCGCCTCGACCACGATCCGTGTCATCGGCTCGCGTCGCAGGGTTCGGCGCGGTCTCAGGCGCGGCTTCCGTGCCTGCCGTGGGCGCAGCGGTCGGTGCGACGGTCGGGGCGTGGGCCGAAGGCGGTGACGCGCTCGGGGCCGACTGGTCCGGGCTCTTCCTGCCGTCGTCGGTGGGTTGGGCGGATGGGAGGTCGAGGGTCCAGCCGGGCAGGATGAGGTCGGGGTCGGTGAAGGTGCGGCCGCCGGGTTGGGGGCTGTTCTGGTTCTCCTGCCAGAGGCGGTGCCAGTCGGCGACGTCGTGCTCGACGGCGATCCCCGACAGGGTGTCACCGCGCCGGACCGTGACCTCGTCCGTGACCTCGTCCGATGCCGTGTCGGGGGCTTCTCGCGTGTCCGCTGCTGCGGTGCTGTCATCGCTTCCGGGCGTGGTGACGGCCTCGTCACCGGGCGGGAGGTCGGCGCCAGCGGGGAGGGTGACGGTCCATCCGGGGCGCAGCAGATCCGGGGAGGTCATTACGGCGCCGTCGCTCTGGCGGCGGCCGCTGTTGAGGTCCCAGATCTCCTGCCAGCGCAGGCCGTCGCCGAGGAACCGCTCGGCCAGATCCCAGTACGTCCCAGGCCCGTCGTCGCTGACCGTGTAGACCGCCTGCCTCGTCGCTGCCTCGTGGGTCTCGACGGACCCTGCCTGTTCGGCGGGCTCGGGGGCGACGAACGTTGCTGGGGCGGTGGCGACGGCTGTCGGTCTGGCCGCCGATCCCCGCGCGCTGCTCGAGGCGGCGGACGGCGGGGCCCCGAGGTGCAGGGGGGCGATGACGAACGCGGCGACGACGAGCAGGTGCGCCAGGTGCCGCTGGCTGGGGAACAGCCCGGGCAGCCGGGCCGGCAGCCGGATCCCGGCCAGGACGGCGAGGGTCTCGGCGACGACGGCGACGGCGAACTGTGCCCAGGCGACCCAGGCGACCACGGCGAGGACCGCGACGACCGCGGTGTCGGACAGGTCGCCGGCGCGCAGGTCGGGCCAGGCCTGCAGCGGGTTCCCGACCGTGGCGGCCAGGCCCACTGGCAGCCCGACGACCAGGACGAGCAGGACGACGAGTGCGGCGGCCGCCCGCAGATACCGCGCGGGGCTCCGCTGGGAATGCAGCAGTTGGAGTTGCGGCATCAGGGGCCTCCGGTGGTGGTTCCGTGCAGCACGGTCGCGGTCGCGGCGGCGGTCCCGGTCAGGTCGCTGACGCCGACCGCGCTCAGGACCACCGCGCGGCGGGGGACGTGCGCGGTGACGGTGACGTCGAGACCGTTGACCTGGATCTCACCGGTCGCGCCGGCCAGGGCGAGGACCCGGGTGGCCGCGGCCCGGGCGGCGGCCGGGTCGACGGCGAGAGCGGCGGGGCTGGGGCCGCGCAGGGATGCCGGGGACAGGGCGTCGGCGCCGGCGCGGGAGGCCTGCTCGGCGAGGTCGGCGGCCCGGGCCCGGGCAGCGATCGCGGCACCACCGTCGATGACCAGCCCCGCCATCACCAGCAACCCGACCATGATCAGCGCCATGTAGAGCGCGACCGACCCCCGGTCCTGACGCCCCGCTCCCCCACCACGCGTCAGGACGCGGCCCTGGGGAACGCGGCACTGGGTCACGGTGCCGCTCCTGCGCCGGCGAAATCGCGGTACGACTCAAGGGGTGCCGTGGAAGACGCCGTGAGAGTGAGTCGCCCTGGCACTCCGGCCAACGCAAGGCTCGACAAATCGACGGTGCAGGTGACGTCGGCGGTGACCTGCCCGCCCGGCCGGAAGGCGCTGGTGTCGAGGCTGACCCGGGCGCCGGTGCAGGACAGGCCCGCGCCGGCGAGGGTCTCCCGGGCGTCTCGGCCGGCGATGGTGGATGCCTGCCCTGGGGTGGCCGCCAGCGACGCGGAGCGGGCCGCTGCGGCGGCGGCCTGGTCGACCATCGCGCGGCCGTGGGTGACCCGGCCGAACGCGACGACGACGAGCAGCATCACGATGATCAGTGGCGCGAGGATCGCCATCTCCAGAGCCATCAACCCGTCATCTCCGCGACGCTGTGCGTGCTGCTCGGGTCGTCCAGCCCGAATCACGGAGCCACAAACCTCTCGACGGGTCCGGAGGCGCTCTCCTCGACGTCGACGCCGCCGGAGACGACGGCGGACAGGCCGGGGATGACGGCCAGGACCCGGGCGTGGACCCGGACGGTGGCGGTGGTGGGGGTGCGGGTGACATCGACGGACGGGGCGCTGAGCAGGTTCGGTGCGACCGCGCGCAGGTACCCGGTGGCGGCCTGCTCGCCGGCGCCTGGGGTGGCCTGGTAGCCGCGGGCGGTGCGCAGGCCGGTCTGGGCGGCGGCCTCGGCGACGTGACGGCCGTGCCAGATCAGGGCCCACTGGACGACGAGCATGCTGAGCAGCACCACGACGGGCAGGACGATCGCGGCCTCGACGATCGAGTACCCCGCGTCGCCCCGAGCTGCGCACCGGCGGCAGGTAGCCCGCTGGCAGGTTGCTCGCGGCCAGCGGGTTGCTCGTCGTCGAGAGGTCACTGGGTCTTGACGCTGTTCGCTGCCTGGGTCGCCTTGGCCACCAGGATCCCGACCACGAGGATCGCGGCTGCGGCGAACAGCCCGACGATGATGACGGTCTGGACGATGTCACCGCGGTCCTCGATGACGCCGTCACGGTCACGGCGCTGCAGGCGCTGCTGGGTGGTCGCGAGCCAGGCTCGCACCATCTGGATCTCGAGCATCCGTCTCTCCTTCTTCGAGGGTCCCGGGTGAGGGGGCGGTCCCTGGGTGGCAGGCGCTATGGGGTCAGCAATTGCGAACTGTCGGAAGACAACTCAGAACGCCAGTACGGCGACGATGGCGGGATAGGAGATGAACACGATGAACCCGAACCCGATGAGGACCTGGGCCAGGCGCATCGACTGGTCCTTCTGACCGGCCAGGCCTTCGGCTTCTGCGAGCTCGCGGCGGCGCATCGTGGCGGCGCGGGCGGTCAGGGTCTGCCGGACCCGGGCGCCGTCACGACCGACGAGCCGGACCAGCGTGCCGAGGTCACGCAGCTCGGCGACCCCGATCCGCTCCCCCAGCTCGGTCAGGGCGTCCCACTGGTCGACGCCGGACAGGTTGGCCCGCCACAACGTGTCCCGCAGCAGGGCCATCGGCCAGCCGGCGCCCACCCGGGCAGCGTTCGGCAACGCCTCCGCCGGTGCGGCGGAGCCCGCCATCTCCAGGGCGACCAGGTCCAGATAGGCGCCCAGGGCGCGGCGGAACTCCTGGCGGCGGGCCGCGGCGTGCCGGCGGGCCTCCAGGTCGGTGAGGAACGAACACGCCACCCCGGCCCCGAGCGCCAGCACGGTGGTCACCCCGGACGGCGGCGACCAGTTGGTCGCGACCTGCAGTCCCACGGCGGTCGCGGCCACGAGCAGGAACCCGACGACACCGGCGAGCAGCTTTCGCCCCAGCGCCCACTCCAGGGTGTTCCCGGTCAAGGTGAGGTCCTGCCGCAAGGTGGTGAACGTGATGCCGCGGCGGGCGAGCTCGGTGGTCAGCCACGCCCCGGCCCGCCCCAGGACACCCGACATCCCCGCAGCCTCGAGCGCGCCAGCCGGGCCGACGGACAGGCGGTCGTACCCAGCGCGCTGGCTACCGGGCTGACTGTGGAGCGCGTCGAACTGACCCAGCTGCACCAACGCCGACGGGCGAGGCGCGGCGAGACGCCAGATCAGCGCGAAGACCACCGCCCCCAAGCAGGCCCCGACCGCCGCCAGGGCGATCACCGCACACCCACCGAGTGGACGCCCGCCGAGTGGTCTGCCGAGTGGTTTGCGCCGAGCCGGCTGGTCACCGCGGCGGCGGACAGGCCGGTCAGGGACGCGACGAGCCGGACCTCGGCGGGGTCGGTCCAGGCCGGTCTGCCGGGTCTGTTGAGGAACGCCGCGACCGGGTCGTCGGCTGCGAGCTTGCGCATCCACGCGAAGCCGGTCGCGAACAGGCCGACCACGACGAGCAGGGCGATCTGCCCGGCGAGGGTGTCGTACGGCTTGACGTAGTCGCCGCCGAACAGGATGAGGAACCCCGCGAACACGACGGTCATCAGAATCACGATCTGGACCCCGCGCCGCAGTCCCGCGCGGCCCGCGGACACCCGGCGGCGCATGTCCAGCTCTTCGCGGGCCGCGGCCGCCAGGCCGCCGAGGACCTCGGCGAGCCGGTCACCGCGGCGTCGGACGTTGAGGATCAGCGCGGCGCACACCAGGTCGGCGCTCGGGTCGTCGAGCTCGGCGGCCAACCCCAGCAGGGCGGTGTCCATCGGGGCCCGCGCGCGGATCTGCCCGGCGAGGCGGCTCAGCGCGGGCCGGATCAGCGGCGGGCAGGTCGCCGTGCTGGCCGGGATCGCCTGCTCCAGGCTGGCGTGCGCGGCGATCGTGTCCCGCAGCGACTCCGTCCACACCACCAGCGCCTCGAGCCGGGCGATCTGCCCCTGCTCGGCGTTCCGGCCACCGAACAGCTGCGGCCAGAACGCCAGCAGCACCGCGACCGCCGCCGCGGCCACCGGCCATCCCGTGAACAGCACCGTGGCCACACCGGCGGCGGCGCCGAGCGCGAACCGGCCCGACACCGCCGGCGACGACACCCACGCCCGGACCTGCCCCAGCCGCTGCACAACACGAGCGTCTGGCCGCGAGTCCGGGCGGCCCGCGTCGACCGGGCGGCCGCGCAGCCCGGCGACAAGCAGGACCAGCCCGGCCGCGACCCCCGCGGCGCACAACGCCGCCGCCAGTGTCCCCAGATGCAGGCCGGGCATCAGCGACCCCCGCTCCACCCGACATCGGCGTACCCACTGCCCGAGTACCCGTCGGCGCGGTAGGTGTTGCCGCCGTACCCGTTGCTGGCGTGCGTGTTGCTGGCATGGGTGTTGCTGGTGTGGGTCCAGCCGGGGGCATCGTTGTAGCCGGCTTCCTCGAGCTTGCGCAGCCGGCTGATCGGGATCTCGATGTCTCGGACGGCGGCGCCGTCCTGGCCTTCGGTGAAGATCCGGGACCGGGTGACCCGGCCGTCGGCGGAGCCGGTGACCTCCAGGACTTCCATCACCGCGCGGCGGCCGCCGGCGCGGGGGTTCTTGCGGACGAACACGACGAAGTCCAGCGTCGAGCCGATCAGGGAGTGCGAGACGTCGAAGGACAGGCCCTCGTGCTGTGCCGCGTAGGTCGCGAGCCGGCCGAAGACGTCGGCGGCGTCCCGGGCGTGGATCGTCGACAGGGACCCGTCGTTCCCCTGGCTCATCGCCGAGAGCATCTCGACGACCTCCGACCCCAGGACCTCACCGACGATCACCCGGGACGGGTTCTGCCGGCGGGTCCGGCGCACCAGCTGGCCGATGCTCACCCCGCCACCGGTTCCGCCGGCGCTGTCCGGGGACCCGAGGACCTCCTCCATCTCCACCACGTCGGGGTGCAGGTCGGGGTGGCGGCGCAGCCCCAGCTCGAGGGCCCGTTCGACGGTGATCAGTCGCTCGTGCGGCGGGATGCAGTTGATCAGTGCCCGCAGCAGGGTGGTCTTCCCGGCGTCGGTGGCGCCGGCGACCATGATGTTGCAGCGGGACAGGACCGCCGCCCGCAGGAACGCCGCGAGCTGCTCGTCGACTGTGCCCAACTCGACCAGCGTCGTCGCCCTGCCCACCCCACTGCCCGGCCCGCTGCCGTTGCCGCGGCTGGTGCTGTTGGTGGTTCGGGCCTGGGGTGGGATCTCGTCGAGGAACATCTGCGGGAACCGGTTGCGGCGGATGGAGATCGACGGCCGCTCCGAGGCGACCATGATCGCCGACAGTCGCGAGCCGTCGGGCAGTCGCAGGTCCAGCTCGGGGGTGGCCGGGGTGAACGGGCGGGCGTTGAGCCCGGCATAGGCACCGAGGTTGCGGACGATGTCGACCAGGTCCTCGTCCGTGGCCGCGACCGGCCGGTCCCGGACCTTGCTGCCGTCCGCGCGGGTCACCCAGACCTCGTCGCAGCCGTTGATGTCGATGTTCTCCACACCGGCGTCGTCCAGCAGCGCCTGCAGCGCACCCGCCCCGTACATCGCGGCGTCGATCGCCTCGACGAGCCGCACGTCGTACGACCCGTCGGGCAGCTCCTGCCCGGCCGCGATCTGTTCCTGCATGTACCGCTGTACGGCGTCCCGAGCGAAGCTCAACGCGAGCTGCCGCTCGTCCGCCGAAGCCAGCGCGGCACCCTGCTGCTCGTACTGCTGCTTCGTGGCGGTCATCCGGTCGGCGACCTCCGCCTGCAACCGGCGGACCAGTCCGTAGTTCAACGCCGGCGCCGTCACCGAGCCGCCTCGTGCCGGCCGGCCGCAGACGCACGGGCGTGGTCGGCCACACCGCGCGCTGCGGCCGGCTGTGCTGACGAACGAGGTGCTGACGAGTGCGGCGCTGACGAATGGGGGGCTGCGGCGTTCGGGCCCGGGACGGGGACCCCGGACGGCGGCGGCCAGGACCCAGGCGCAGCGCCTCCGTCAATGGGAGTCGCTGCCGCAGAACGCGTCAGCACCGGAGCAGCGGCCGCCGCAGCAGGCGATGCCGACGGCGATGCGGACGGCGATGCGGACGGCGATGCGGCCGGCGATGCGGACGGCGCGATGAGCTCAGGCCACCAGCTGCCGAGCGTCGCCGCGAGTTCGCCGGCACTGGCGAACAGGTCGCTGCGCGCGGCGCGCTTCGGCAACTCCCCGGCGCGCAGCGAAGTTGCCGACGCGGGGTCGGTCGCGACGTACCCGGCGACCGGGATCGGTGACCCGCCGGCCTGCAGCATGTGGCTCACCTGACGCACCGCGGCCGTGGCCTCCTTGCGCGGGGCTGTCACCACGACCGCCACCGGGTGCCGCTTCAGCCGTGGGTCGCCGAGGGTGTGCGCGAGCTCGTTCACCCTCTCCCGCAGGTGATACAGGTCCTCGACACTGACCCGGGTCACCACCAGAACGGCGGTCGCCGCCCGAGCCAGCGCCGCCGCCGGGTTGCCCGGCTGGAACCGGCCCAGGTCGGCGATCACCGTCCCCGGCCAGGCCGCGGCGACACCTGCGACGGCCGGCCACAGGGCACGCATCGGCTGGTAGGCCTGCGCACCCGCCGGGCCCGGCACGACCGGCAGCCCCCACGCCGTCGCCTGGCAGTACCTGGCGAGGTCCGCGGCCGGTAGACCGGTCCGGGCATCAGCAGCCAGCGTCAGCAGCCCGGGTTCGGCGGCGAGAAGCTGCCCGGTCGAGGGCTGCTTCGCGCGGAACGCGAGGTCACCCCCCGAGGAGTCGGCCTCGAGCAGCATCCGCTCCCCCGGCCACGCGATGCCCAACGCCGCCGCCAGCGTCGTCACCCCAGGGGACCCCTTGTCGGCGCAGACCCCGACGATCACTGCGCCGCGACCTTGATCAGCGCGATCTGGCCCGCGCCGCTGGCCGCGGCCACCGGGACCGCCTGCGTCTTCTGCACCACCAGGGTCAGCAGCGTCCCGCCGAGCTGGCTCGGGTCCTCCCGCGCCGCGAACACCCGCGCCCGCCCCACCAGGACCTCCGGCGGGCCCGGCTTGGCCGACGACCCCGACGGCAGCGCCACCACCTCGACGACATCACCGGGACGAAGACCGTCCGCAGGGATCTGCCCCGGCTTCACCACCACACCCACCTGGGCCTCCGTGGCCGCGAGAACCGCCCCGGAGGTGACCATCGACCGCTGCAGCAGCATGTTCGGCAACAGCCGCACCGCCGCGGTCTGCCCGACCACCGACTCCAACCCCGAACCCGCGATCGCCGTCACCCCGCCGGCCACAGCGACCGTCGACAGGTCGGCCCGGACGATCTGCCGGCCCTCCGGCACTTCACGGACCACCACGACGACAGCGGTCTTCGCGCCCGCCGCGGTGTAGAGGTACGCGCCGATCGCCGCGAACCCCACCACCAGAGCCACCCCGAGTGCCACCCAACCCGGCCGGCGTTGCCTGGTAGGCAACGCAGCAGCACGCGCACCAGGCGGCGCCGCAGGCGGGGCGGTGGCCGTTGCCATGGCAGTCACCGGACTGTCCCTTCCGTCACCGGGTCACGACCTGGATCTGCTGAACGACGAACGACGACGACGCCTGCGTCCGCATCGCAGGCAGCGTCCCCCCGGTACCGCCGGAGCCGCGCCAGGTCACCGTCCACTCGATCGACAGCGTCGCTGTCAGCGGGGCCGCAGAGACCCGCTCGTATCGGAACCCGCAGCCGCCGGCCGTAGGAGCCGCGTTCCCGTCCGCCTCCCGCCAAGGTCGCCCAGGACCAGGACTAGGACAGGCGACAGTCGCGCTGCCGTCCCCCGGCGTGAACGACAACTGGGCCGGGGTGACGGCCACCTCCGCCCAGACAGCGCCAGCCGCCGCGCGCCGAAAACGGAGTCCACGACGCCGGGTCCGTCCAGACCCAGGTCCACAAGTTCACCCACGTGTACGGGACCCCGGCATCGGTGTTCGACTCAGACGGCGACCGACGCATCACCGGACTCGGCATCGTCAAGGAGTCCAAGGCGCGCCGGGCAAGCTCCTCCGGAGTTGGGCCAGCGGGAGGAGCAGCCAGCCACACCTGCCTGGATGTTGGAGCGAGACCCTGGTTCGTCGTGCACCAGTACACGGCACCGTCCGTATGCCCGGCCCACACGGGGTCCGTCTGCGGAGGCTGCGGGCTAGCGAGCGAGAGGTAGCACTGCATCTGGTTGGACCAGGTGCCTCCAGACGCTGTGCAGGACACTGGCGTACCGTCACGCAGGCATTCGTTCCTGCCTCCGGAGCCGCCGCCTCCGCCCCCGGTCCCTGGCGTTGGAGGGGTAATGACCTCGATCGTGCACTGTCCAGTGAAGGGGTCGCAGCCAGCGTCCTGCCCTGCGGCCTGCGCTCCGGAGGCTGGGAGAACGAGCGCCACCACGGCCAACACGACGGCCACTGTCAGGCTCAGGCTGCGGTGCATGTCCGACTCTTGTCTGCGGTCACCTTCGAGGGGCCCCAGCGTCCGTCAACCTTGATGACCTCAACCGTGAGCTTGTACGGCGGGGACACGCTGCCGTTGGCGTCTGGGACCAGTTCACCGGTCTTCACCACGTACTTGCGCCATGTTGGCGCCGGTGTCATGCAATCGGTCAGCACAATCAACGGGTATGGCTGGGCGGCCAGGTCGACCGACTGCACCTTGACGCGAGGACGACCGGGGGTGCCACGGAAAGCGGTCTTCTCATTGGCCAGGCCTGCGATGTAGTCGATGTACTGGATCCGGATCGGATCGAAGGCGACGGAGGTGAACGCCTTCGCGCTCTCCTCGTCCTTCGAGAACGCTGCAGGGTCACGTTCAGCATCCTTCGCCGCCCGCCAGAACGCCTCGTATGCGTCGAGCGCCGGCTGAGCCGCCGGATCGACAGCGGGGCTCACGCTCGGGGACGACGTCGGGGTCAGTGTGGTGGAGGTCGGCGCTGGCTGGATGCGCGGCTCGCTTCCGCCAGAGCATGCAGTCAGCAGAAGGCCGCCGCACACAGCGGCAACGAAGGCGGCCCTACTCCCCCGGCGACTCACGACTCGCATCCCTTCCCAGACAGGCGACAGTCCGATCACACGCGTCGTGTGATCGGTCGCAGGGCCGTGCGACCGATCACGCGGGTGATCGTTGGCGTAGTCAAGCGAGACCTGGCACCCAGGTCAAGCCCCTGGTGCGCACCTGACACCGATGCCTATGGCAGGGCGACAGGGCTGCGCTCGCGGCTTGCGCCCCTTGCCGACTGATGCTCGACGCTAGTGGCGGACTGTGACCCCGGGCGTCTGAGCTGTGATCCACTGATGGTATCCACCGCCCGTCTTCACGAGTCACGCCACGGCCGGTGGCCTGCATCCCCTCACCGGGGATGATCAAGGAGGGAACGGGGGTGGTGCCGAGAGAACGAAACCGTTTGCCGGCGCCGGGCCGTCGGCTTCAGCGCTGATCTGCCCTCTAGACACGAACGCGCAGCATGCAAGCCTGGATAGGTCACCTCACGAGCACTGTGACGATCCATGCGACGTAGCCCGCGGCGATGGTGCCAAAGCCGATCAGTGTCGCTCTGTTGCTCCGACGCCGGCGGCGCTGCTCACGATCTTCTATGTCCATGGGATTCCTCCGTCTGTGGTCTTCCAACCGGCCAGCGACGGGCGGCTCAGGTTTCACAGACGGACCACAGCGACCAGATTTTTGTACATTACGGCCTTCACCCGCACGGAGTCGCCGGTCTGCGGTGCGGTCACCATCATGCCGTTACCTAGATAGATCGCGACGTGGCTGATCGGTGAGTAGAAGAAGACCAGGTCGCCTGCCCGCATGTCCGCTGAAGACACCCGCGTCCCGTAGGTGGCCTGCATGCGTGAGCTGTGCGGAAGGGAGACGCCTCCGCGAGCCCAAGCCTGCATCGTCAGGCCGCTGCAGTCGAAGCTGTCTGGCCCGGCCGCGCCCCAGCGATACGGGTCACCGATCTGCGCGCAGGCGTAGGCCAGCACCGCCTTCACCCTGGCCGACGGGGCCGAGACGCCAACGTCGCCGCACGTCGTTGACGTGCCGCTCGGTGATGACGTGGGAGGAGGCGCTCCGCTGCCGTCATCCTGTGCCGCGCGGCGCTCGGCATCTCTGCTCGCCCGATCCAGGGCGCGGCGCTGTTCTGCGGTCAGGCGGGACAGCAGAGCCTGCGCTGCGGCGAGCTTCGCCTCCACGGCTCGCCGCGCGCCCGCGAGCTTGGCGTCCGCGGAGGAAACCTTGGCCTTCTGGCGACCCAGGTCGGCGATATCCGTCGCGAGTTCGCGCTGCTCCGCCTTGAGTCTCAACACCGCGGTCGTCTGTCGGTCAGCAAGCGTTTCCACGACTCCGGCTTGCGCGAGAAGAGTGTCGGGATCGTCGCCCAGGTACAACTCGAGGGTTCCGAACGAACCGTTGCGGTATGACTCAGCGGCCAACTGGCCGACGAGGCGCTGTGACTCCTGAACTCTGCGTCGCTGGGCATCCAGCCGGACCTGGGCGGCGCCGACACGCACGTCCAGACCCTTGAGCTGCTCACGAGTGTCGTTGTAGCTCTCGGAGGCAATCTCTGCCTCATGCCGGAGTTTCTCAACCTTCGCCTGCAGCGTGCTGATGTCGACGGTCGGGCTTGCCTGAGCCCCGCCGGCCGCTACGACGATGAGCACCGAACTGAGAACGACGGCTAGACGCATGCGGGTGACCGAAACGGATGGCCTGGCGGGGTCGAAGGAGATACCGCGCAAGTGAGAGTCACTCCATCTGTCGTCGGACCAGCGGGTGCGCGAACCTTGACCGCGCGCCCGACGTGAGTCGAACCTTGTCGAAGCCGCGGCCAGGGCCGGCAGCCGTTCGGGAAGTACACTGGTGGGACGTCAACGGCCTGACGGGCCGCCTGGACCAGCTGGTGGTTCGCCTAGCGGTCGTGGGAGACCTTAGCGGTATCGCCGTGCGGCGGCCAGATGTCCTCGCCACCTTGTGGCTATGGTCCGGCCCGGCCGGGCCGCGACTGGCGGCCCAGGTGTGTTCAGCAGCCCAGGTAGTGCTAGTCCATTCGCTCTCCGTTACGCCCAACACTGGCACGTTCGCGGGGAGTCGCTGCGTCGACGCATAGAGCAACTATTCCCTGGCGACGTAGAGTGAGACTTCCAACCCACTCTCTAACAGGGCAGTCGGCTTCGGCGGCTCCCGGCCGCGCTTCGAGACTTGCTACCGCCACCGGTGTTCGTCGAGGTCGCAGGCGCTCAGACGGCCGGATCGGCGTACGGCAGCGTCAGCCTCGGACCCGGTATCGGGTGGTCGCAACCAGGGACGCGCCGCTGTCGGTGAGCAGGTCGACCGTGACCGTCCAGTCGCCTGGGCTCGGCAACAGAAGGACGTCCGTAGCGACGTGGCCAACGGCAACCTCGGGCAGGTCGACCGGAGTGGGCGCGATCTTGGCGGCGGCGTTGGCAAGCGACGCTGACGCTGACGCCAACTGGAGGGGATCGCCATATGAGGTGTAGGCGTAGACGTGCATCGTCGTAAGGCCGACGCGAGTGCTGTCGATATCGATTATTACGGGCAACTGGCTGTCTGACGTGTCCTTCGCCGTGACCCTTGCCGAGAAGGGAATGTCATACGTGTCCTTAGCCGGGATCGTGTTGACGAGCACGGCCGTGACGACGAGAACCAAGAGACCCAGTGCCGCCTCGAGTACGACACGGCGACGCAGCGCTCGAATGAAGTGTTCGCGTGTGGCAGGGCCGGCCGCTGGGAGACGCATCTGTGTGGCGGTCGAGCTTTCGCTCGATGTTCGCTGGCCGCGTTCGGGTGTGAATGATGCGGCCACTTGATCGGGAGAGGTGACGATGTCTTGATCGTAGGCTGCGGTGGTCTCGACGGACGTCGGTGCAACGTCGTGTGACGGGGGGCTCGCGAGCCTGCGGGCGACGGCTCGGGCAGTTGCAGCGCTCGCGAGCATTACCGTGACGAGAAGTATTTTGCCGATCAGCAGTCGGCCGTAGCCCGTCCCCACGATGGCATTGCTGTACCGCACCTCGCGCCAGGCTTGGAACGAGCCCGTCACGACAAGTACCCCCACGGCAGCCACGGCGATACGTGTCCATCGCGGCAGCAGGGTCAAGAGGTCCTCCGCGGTCCCGGTGCACCGAGTACGTCTGAGCACTGCGGTCAGGAGCATGAAGAGTCCGCCGAGCCAGATGGACGCCGCGGCCGTGTGGGCCATGTCGCTCGGGACGGCCAGAACGGCGAGGTTTCCCTGCCCGGAGTGCTCGGAGTACGCAAAGGTGAAGACGAACAGGGTCCCCAAGCCGCCGAGGACGGCTCGGTGAGGGGGAGTGGACCGGAAGAGGTCACGAAGAATCGGTGCGGCGCACGCGAGCAGGGCAAGGCGCAGCAGAAGAAGCTCGCCGTACCTGGTCGTTGCTGTGCCCACCAAGAGTTCGGGATCGACCAGACCGGTGAGGCCGGTGCTTGCGCCATAGGGGCCCTGGATGACGAGGAGTGCGGCTGCCGCGACGACGGCCAAGAACCACGAGCGATGCACCAGGCTTCGCGCCAGAACGGCACGGCGGCCCGCCGGCCAGACGACTGTGAGGAAGAATGTGCCGCCGAAGAGCGCGAGGGCAGAGCTGAGCGCAAGGAAGCGCGCAACGCCGTGCGCAACGGTCACCACCACTGAGGGGGATGTCTCCAGCGTCGCCCTCGTGCTGACAGGAGTGACTCCGAACCCGAACGAGTAGGCGTTGGCCACCGGATGGCTGTCCGCGGATGACACCCGCCAGACCACGGTATAAGTGCCTCGCAGCAAGTCATCCGTCAAAGCGACGGCCACCGAGGAATCGTCGCCCGACGGGTGAAAGGGATCGCCGACATCGACTCGCCTGCCGTCGGAATCCAGGACCTCCATCGAGCGGCTTGACAGGTCCACCGACTCGGTGAAAGCCAGCCTCACCGCCCGGGGTGCCGTGTCCGTTCGGCTGTTCTGCGCGGGGGTCGCCTGCGTGAGCGTGGCATGCGCGAGCGCAGGCGTGGCGCTGACGAGTGGCCACGCGAGCGCAGCCACCAGAGCGATGAGAATGCGCGCCGCGGACAAGGCTCGGCGGGCGCCAACCGGCGTTGGGCCGGAAGGGAGGTTGGGACTGCGCACAGACGCCCCTCGATTCGTTGCTGAACTCCACGAACACGCGCAGACGACTGCATATCTCCGCGATCCGCTCTGTTGCTCTCGGGCGCCGACTCTACGGACTCATCGCGGCTGCCGACACCGTCCGATCGGGTGTGCTGAGCGCGGGATGAGCTCACCGGTGGCTCCGCGCCGTATGCGGTCGCAGC
This sequence comes from Kineosporia sp. R_H_3, assembly GCF_002198675.1. Lineage (GTDB taxonomy): Bacteria > Actinomycetota > Actinomycetes > Actinomycetales > Kineosporiaceae > R-H-3. The sequence goes on from NZ_MWLL01000018.1 coordinate 18,619, forward strand.
ACGTGGCTCAGACCAAGACCGGCCAAGTGCTGAACATTTCACCCGGACGCACGTCCCGTTGTGGGCACCCTCACGAACAGTTCGCCTCCGGCAGACGTCGGAGTACTCGCTTAAGTCGTCAGATCCCAATGCCGGCCGACGATGTCGCCGACGCCGCGCCCCAGCTGCACGCGGAGACCGCGATCCCAGCGAGACGAATTCGCAGCGTCCGCTGGCGGGTCCAAGAACGTGCTCCCGGAGTTCGCCGTGAAAGACGTGCTCTCTGAGTTCGCCGCGAACACGGCCGCGCCCGGCGCCGAGGGCGACGGTGTCGAACTTGAGCATGACGAACCGCACCGGGCCGTGCGGAGCGGCCTCCGGGGGCAGGTCGATCCCGGACGTGTCGGTCACGGTGCGGCCGTCGATGACAACGCGGCCGAGTCAATGCGTCATCGCAAGCTCCAGACCTGGGAACGGTGCCGTCATGAGCGCGACTGGGCGCGAGCAGATACGTGCTCGTGCTCGACGGCGCCGGCGTGTGCGGCCCCGACCGGGCAGGCGCGGCCAATCCCCCGGGGATGGTGTGGGTCTGCTGCGAACCTGGGCTCCGGCGGCCCCAGCCGGCATGGCTCACACGTCATGGCCCCAAACGCTCTAGGTGTCCTCGTGGAACTCGAAGCGTGCGGGCAGCCCGCCCGTCACCGGCACCACAGAGGAGGGGCGCAGCGCCTGGCGCCGCGCCCCTCCTTTGTCCGGCTCCTGTGGCGCTCCGCTAGAGGGTCTTGGTGCGTAGCCGCAGTGCGTTGCTGATGACGCTGACTGATGACAGCGCCATGGCTGCGGCCGCGATGATCGGGGACAGCAGGAGGCCGAACACCGGGTAGAGCACGCCGGCGGCCACCGGGATGCCGGCGATGTTGTAGGCGAAGGCGAACACGAGGTTCTGGCGGATATTGGACATCGTGGCCGCTGACAATGCACGGGCGTGCGCGATGCCGTTGAGGTCTCCGCGCAGCAGGGTCACGCCGGCGGACTCGACGGCCACGTCGGTACCGGTTCCCATGGCGAGACCGACGTCCGCGGCGGCCAGGGCCGGGGCGTCGTTGACGCCGTCGCCGGCGAAGGCGACGACCCGGCCCTCGGCGCGTAGCTGTTGCACGACCTCGCTCTTGCGGTCGGGCATCACTTCGGCTTCGACGCGGTCGATGCCGAGCAGGGCCGCCACGGCGTGGGCGGTGGTGGCGTTGTCCCCGGTGAGCATGACGACCTCGATGCCGTCGGCGCGCAGCCGCCGCAGCGCTTCGGCGGTCGTTGCCTTGACGGGGTCCGCGACGGCCAGCACCGCGGCCAGGTCGGCGTCGACGGCGACGAAGACGGCGGTCGCGCCCTGCCTGCGCAGGTCCTCGGCCTGGTCCTCGAGCCGGGACGGGTCGACGCGCTCGTCCCGCAGGAAGCGCGCGGTCCCGACCCGGACGCGGTGTCCGTCGACGGTCCCGGCGACGCCGCGTCCGGCGGGGGCATCGAAGTCCGTCACCGATGGCAGCGCCCCGAGCCTGTCCGTGGCTGCCGCGACGACGGCCCTGCCGAGCGGGTGCTCGGACGGCTGCTCGACCGCGCCGGCCAGTCGCAGCACCGTTTCCTCGTCGAACCTCACCCCGGCGGGCGACACCGAGCCGGCGCCGGTGCGGCCGGGGTCTGCGAGGCGGATGTCGGTGACGGTCGGCTTGCCCTCGGTCAGGGTGCCGGTCTTGTCGACGACGACGGTGTCGACCTTCTCCATCCGCTCGAGAGCTTCGGCGTTCTTGATGAGCACGCCGAGCCCGGCGCCACGGCCGACGCCGACCATGATGGACATCGGCGTGGCGAGACCGAGTGCGCACGGGCACGCGATGATCAGGACCGCGACGGCTGCGATGAGCGCGTGCGCGAGCCGCGGATCCGGCCCGATGAGCGCCCACACGGCGAACGCGACGACGGCCACGGCGATGACGACCGGGACGAAGACGGCCGAGACCTTATCGACGGTGCGCTGGATCGGTGCCCTGGACCGCTGGGCGTCGGCGACCATCTGGACGATCCTGGCCAGCATGGTGTCGCGGCCGACCTTCTCCGCGCGCACGAGCAGGGACCCGGACTGGTTGACCGTGCCGCCGATCACGGCGTCACCGGCCTGCTTGGTGACCGGCATCGACTCCCCGGTCACCATCGACTCGTCCAGGCTCGATCGGCCCTCGGTGACGACCGCATCGACGGGGACCTTCTCCCCGGGCCTGACCCGAAGGACGTCACCGACCTCGACCTCGTCGAGGGTCACGTCCTGCTCCCGCCCCTCCACGACGCGATGCGCGGTCGCGGGAGTGAGGTCCAGCAGGGCACGGATCGCACCGGAGGTGCGTTCCCGGGCGCGCAGTTCGAGGACCTGCCCGAGCAGGACCAGGGTGGTGATGACGGCGGCGGCCTCGAAGTAGACGTCCACGCCGCCGTCCATGTCGCGGAAGCTGGCCGGGAACAGTCCGGGGGCGAAGGTGGCGACGACGCTGAACAGCCAGGCGACCCCGGTGCCGAGCGCGATCAGGGTGAACATGTTCAGTGACCGGGTCCGCAGGCTGGCTGCGCCGCGGACGAAGAACGGCCAGCCGCCCCACAGCACGACCGGGGTGGCCAGGGCGAACTGCCAGATCACCGAGGCCCGCTCGCCGCCGACGGCTGCTCGGATCGCCGGCACGAAGTGACCGACCATCTCGAGCAGAACGACCGGTACTGACAGTGCGACGCCGACCCAGAACCGCCGGGTCATGTCCCGCAGCTCTTCGCTGGGGCCGGTGTCGGCGGTCACCGTGACGGGCTCGAGCGCCATCCCGCAGATCGGGCACGCCCCGGGCCCGGGTCGCCGGATCTCCGGGTGCATCGGGCACGTGTACTCGACGGTCTGCGCCCCGACATCCGCGTACGACCGGTCGCCGGAGGGAGCCGGTCCCGTCGAGTGTGCGCCGAGCCGATCGTGGCCGACATGGTGATCGCCAGTGCCGTGGTGCGCGTGGGCGGTGTGGTCCGGGTGCTCGGCGTCGGCCGCGGCGTCGGCGGCCCGGTAGCGGTCAGGGTCGGCGAGGAACCGCGTTCGGCAGGAGTCGGAGCAGAAGTAGTGCTGGCGGCCGTCGTGCTCCACCGGTTCGACGGCGGAGCCCGGGTCGATGCTCATGCCGCACACGGGGTCGGTCACGAGCGCAGCGGCAGGGATATCGCTGGTGTGTCCATGGTGAGCCATAGCTCGACGATACCCCCCTGGGGTATGACTGCAAGGGGGTGTGATGCTTCTTCACAAAACCTTGACCGGACGCTCCGGAGAGCATCGTGAGCGCTGTCCGGCGTCGAGCTTCGAGGCGTTCACAGCGCCTCCCCCGGCCCAGGATCCATGCGGACTTAGCGGACTGGCTGGGGCTCGCCTTCTTTTCGCGGGCCCATCGCGGCGGGGCTGCTGCCTCACCGCAAGGGCAACCACTGCTGCGCGAAGACTGGCACGCCTTGGTACGCATGGACCGGTCAGCGGTGGCACCGGCTGCACCGGCCGGCCGGCCCGTGGTGCGATCCGTGGCTAGGCGTCCGGTCGGGGTGATGGGTGCAGCCCTTGCCCTGGCCGTGGTCGTCGAGGTCCACGCGGAGGGAGACGCTGGTGATGCTGACCGCGCCGGCGGACGCGTCGGGCAGACCGAGACAGTGCAGGAGGTCCTCGGCGCGGTTCGTGCAGCAGTGATCGGTCGGCCGGGTGCTCCCGCAGCCACGGTCGCCGCAGCGGCACGGTCGATGCTTGTCGTCCGGGCAGCCGGTGCCGTTGCTGGGTGGTGTCAGCACGACGGGGTCGCGGTCGGGCTGGTGGACGACGACACCGGGGTCCGTGGTCACGGCCGGGTCCCAGTCGACGGGGACGTCGTAGGTGCCGTCGCCCCGGTCGCGGACGGGCCCGGTGACCTGGACACCGGCTGCGGGGCTGGTGGTGAAGAGGTCGCCGCGCCCGGGTCCGAGCGGGTTGCCGTAGACGTCGTGCGGGGTGATGACGAGGGTTCCCTCCGCGTGGCCGCCTGAGACGGTGACGTCGACGACGGTGACGTCGGTGCGTCCCGGGTCGATGCCCGGTTCGACGTGGACGGACCAGTGGGCCTCGCGGGTCGCGTCGCAGCCGCTGCCGTAGCGGGCGACGGCACGGAACTGGTACGTGCCCTCGGCCCGGGTCAGGTCGGTCAGGTGCTCGCTGAAGACGCCGTCCGGCTCCATGGCACCGTCGCCGTGCAGCCCGTCGTCGTGCAGGGGGATCTGCAGAGTGGTCGTGCCGATCGGCAGCACGCCGCCCGAGGACGCCACGATCGCCTGCAACGTGGCGTGGAAGGCGTCGAGCGAGTCGCCGCCGGCCCGCGGCGGTCGCAGCCCGGACTGGGTGGTGAGCTGGCCCAGCGCGGTGTCGGGCCGTGTCACGTGCACGGTGACCTCGGCGTCGGCGGGGAAGGTGCGGTTCGGGTAGTGCAGGGCCGCGGTGAGGTCGAGCGGGTCCCCGGTGTAGAGGCGCCGGGTCGGGGGCAGTGCGGTGAGCGTGGGGCCGCCGGCGCACAGGACGAGGTACTGGTAGCGGACGTCGCTGGGCGGTGGCGGGAACTCCCCGCCGACGGGGATCCGTTCGACGGTGAACTGCCAGTGGCCGTCCCGTTCGCCGTCGTGCGGGAGGTCGATGCGCCAGAACGCCCAGTTGCGTCCCCGGACCGGTCGGATGGCGCGTTCGGAGAGCGTCTTGCCGGCCGGGGTCTGGATCCGCGCGCGCAGCGGCGTGCTCTCGTCGTCCCAGGTCAGCACCAGCGTGATGCGCGCTTCGCCGCAGACGTCGAACCCGTGCGGCTCGGACGTCTTCTCGCTGCTGCGGAGCACCGCCTCGGGGTCGGTCAGGGCTCCGCTCTCGAAGATGTTGCCGAAGCTGAGGCCGAAGAACTTGCGCAGCGCCAGGCCGTCGGTGGCGCGGGTGAAGTGACCGCCGTGCGCGTGCGCGACCCGGGTGAGCAGCGCCGCGTCGAGGTCGGCGTCGGAGCCGAGTCCGATCACGTTGACGATCGTGTTCCCCAGGGACCCTTCGATGTCCTGGATCATCGGGGCGGTGTTCTGCAGGCCGTCGGTCAGCAGCAGGACGGCGCGCTGGTGGGTCCCGGCGGAGCTCAGGGCCAGCAGCGCGTTGCCGATCCCGGAGCCGATGCTCGTGGCTCCCCCGGGGGTGATGGCGCCGATGTGCCCGGTGATGAACGGGGCGGGCCCGACGAGGACGCCCTTCGCCGCCGCCGCGTCCTGCGGCGGGTCGACGAGGTCGGTGGTCGTGCTGAAGGTGACCAGGCCGACCCGGTCGCCCTGCCCGTCGCGGACCAGCTGCACGAACAGGGCAGCGGCGTCCTGCGCCTCGGCGAGCTTGCTGCGGCCGACGGGCGGGGCGGACGCCGCCATGCTCCCGGAGCGGTCGAACACGACCATGACGTCGATCGGCTGCGGGGGCGGGGGCGGGTTGTTGAGCCCCGCCTTGACGGCGGCGGCCGGCGCGTAGCTCACGCTGCAGCCGCTCCCGCTGCTCAGCGGGCCGCCGACCACGAAGCCGTTCGCGTCGAACAGGGACGACCCGGAGCTGCCTCCGGCGTAGTCGAAGCCGTTGACGGACCCGCCGGCGAAGGTGCCGGCCTGGGTCTTCTTCGCCGCGCCATTGGGGTGGTGCATCGTGAAGACCGTCTCGCCGGCCATCAGGCCCGTGCTGCGGATCCGCAGCGGTGCGGGCAACGCTCCCGGTGCGGCGTCGAGGCGGACGACGACCCAGTCCACCGCCACCGGCGGTTGCGCCACCCCGGTCGCGGCGACCCCGAAGGCGACCTCCTCGATGACCTTGAAGAAGCGGGTCACGTGCCCGGGCGGGCGGGTGCCGTCGCAGGCCGTCGCGTAGTCGAAGGTCACCGAGGCGCTGAGCAGGTCGGCGTGGTTCGCGTCGGTCAGGCAGTGCCGGGCGGTGAGGAACAGGTCGGCGCCGATCAAGGTGCCCGAGCAACTGCTCACGTGGTCGGAGTCGACCTCGACGATGATCCCGGTCGCCGCCGCGACCCGTTCGCGGACGACGTCCGTGATCGTCGGCAGCGGGCACGCGGCGTTGCGCCACGCGAACCCGGGCGTGCACTCGAGCCGGGTCTCGTACGTCGGCTCGACGTACGGGCTGGAGTGCAGGAACACGTCCGGGTTCGTCAGACTGCCGACCGAGGTTCCGGGGGTCTGCCCGGGCGGGACGTCGGGCTCACCGCTGCCGTACCTGCGCAGCACCGCGGTACCGGTCCCGCCGACGATCCGGATCTTCACAGGGAGGGTGGCGGTGTCCACCGGACGCGTCCAGAACGTGCTCCCGGAGTTCGCCGTGAACACGTCGGTGCCGTACCCGAGGTCGACCCGGAGCTGCGCGCCGGGGCTGAGGGAGACGGTGTCGAAGTTGAGGACCACGAACCGCACCGGGCCGTGCGGCCCGGCCCCCGGGGTCAGGTCGATCCCGGAGGTGTCGGTCACGGTGCGGCCGTCGGGGACGACGCGGCCGAGTCGATGCGTCATGTCAGGCTCCAGACCCTCGGGACAGGTGACGTCATGAGCACGACAGGGCGCGAGCAGATACGTGTTCATGATCGACGGCGCCGACGTTTGCGGCCCCGACGGCGCCGGTGCTGCCGCTCCCCCAGGATCATGTGGGTCTGCTGTGAACCTGTAGTAGCGGGACCTACGGCTCCGGTCGACCTCGGCGGTACGGCGCACTGTGGACGCAGCGGGCCGAAGGCGCGACGCCGACGGCCCGGTCGACGCAGCCTGCGGTGCATCCGCAGGCCGGCGTTCCGAGCGTGGAGGACATCATGATGAACGGCTACTACGGGATGGGCTCCGGCGGTGTGCTCATGTGGCTGACGTCGCTGCTGATCGTCGCTGCGCTGGTCTGGCTCGTCGTCCGCTTCGCGACGCCGAGCAGCACACGCGGGTCCGGTGGGCGCGAGCGCCCTGAGGACGTCCTCGACCGGCGCTTCGCCGCCGGGGAGATCGACGCCGACACCTACAAGGCACAGCGCGCAGCCCTCGTCGAGGCCCGCAAGAACCGCTGACACGACGAGTTGCGATTCAGAGCGCCGCGCGCCGCCCACGGGCGCGTGGCCTGCTCGCGAGGTCCGCCTCCGCAGTCTGATGCGCTGCCGCTCCAGAGGGCGCAGCCCTGGTGGTCGCCGCGCCGGTGGTCGCTGCGTCGTTCGCAGGGGTCGCGCCGTGGCTGATCGCGACGCCGATGGCGGTGGTGAGGGGGATGGCGAGGATGAGGCCGATGGATGCGACGAGGGTGCGGGCGATCTCCTCGGCGATGCCGCCGCTGGTGAGCAGCTGGGTGACCGGGGTGCCGTACAGGTCGACCAGGAGCAGTCCGGGCAGTGCCACGCCGGCGTACGCGAACGCGATGGTGTAGATCGTCGACGCCATGTGGTCGCGGCCGATCTGCATGGCGCTGGTGAACAGCTGTCGGGCATCGAGGTGTGCGGCGTAGCTGCGGAGCTCCCAGACGGCGGAGGCCTGGGTGATGGTGACGTCGTTGAGGATGCCGAGCCCGGCGAGGATCATCCCGCAGAGGATGACCGCTCGGATGTCCGCGCCGGTGGTGAGGCGGGACAGGGTGAAGTTCTCCTCGCTGACCAGCCCGTTGAGGTGCGCCGCAGAGGAGATCCACCACGCCAGTCCGGCGGTGACCCAGATCCCGGCGAGGGTGCCGAGCAGGGCGGTGGTGGTCTTGTTGGACAGGCCGTGGACCAGGTAGAGGATGACGCTCATGATGAGGCCCGCGCTGACGGCACCGACCAGGACGGGGTTCCTGCCGGCGAGCAGGGCCGGGAGCACGAACGTGACCACGGTGGCGTAGGCGATGAGCAGCCCGACCACCGCAAGAAGTCCGCGCCATCGACCGACCAGGGCGACGGTCAGCAGGAACAGGGCGGTGAGCAGGACCATCGGGGTGACGCGGGCGAAGTCGAGGTAGGCGTAGTCCGCGGGCTGGCCGGTCTCGCCGGGGAACCGGGTGAGCCGCAGCTCGTCGCCGACCCCGAACCCGGACCTGGTGATCTGGGTCGGGACACCGACCTCGACGACACGGGTGCGTCCGTCCTCGTCGATGCGCACGCTGGCTTTGAAGCAGGTCGTCGTGGCCGGGACGGTCCCGTCGGCCTGACGGTCGGTGGGGTCTCCGGCGCAGCTCTCCTGCCGGGTGCCGACCACGACGCCGGTGACGAACCCGATGCCGTCCTTGTAGGCGTTGGCCCGGTCCTTGAGGGGGCGGTCCTCCCCGTGCGGCCACAGCGCCGCCATCGCGCCTGCCTGCAGCAGGACGAGGAGCACGACGACCACCCACAGCCGCGGGTCCCGCCGGTCACCGGGCCCGGCCGGCCGGGCCGGCGGTGTCGCTGCGGCACGGCGGGGACGGGCCCACCGACCGGGGACGAACCCGTCCGGGGTGTCCCCCACGGCCACGCCCCGCTCGTCAGCTCCCCGACCGGCCGCGTCGCCGTCCTGTCCGGCTGGCGGGGGGAACAGGTGGCCATGACCGTGTCCGTGACTCATGCCGTCTCCTGCGTCATCGAATCGAACACCGGGGCTGGCCGCTACTGGTCAGGCGCTGGTCATCAGGACGGCTGCCTGAGCGTCTTGAGCGTCTCGAGCTGGTTGTTGACGTCGTTGAGGACCTGTTGTGCGTACTTCTTGGCGACGGGGTCTGCGCCGAGCTGGAGCTCCTTCTGCGCGATCGGCAGGGCCTTGCGCTGCTGGGTCACGAGTGTCGCCAGGAACGTCTTCTCGAACTCGGCCGCGGGGCTCGCGACGAGCGCCGCGAGCTGGGCCTTGTCCAGGACACCCGGGATGGAGTCGCCGAGGTCGGTGTGACCCTCGATGTGCGGGGGTGACTTGCCCCATCCGGTCATGAGGTCTGCGAGCTCGGCCATCTGGTTCTCGTGCAGGGTCTGCAGCTCACCGGCGTAGCTGAGGATGGCCGGGTTCTCGGCGTGCTCGGCGGACAGGCCGACCAGCTGGAGGGTGCGGTGGTGGTGGTCGATCATTGCTGCGGCGAAGGCGGCGTCCTGGGCGGCGGCCGCAGCCGGGTCTAGCGACGTGGCCGCAGCGGTAGCCGGCGAGGATCCGCCGGAGGCAGCGCCGCAGCCGGCCAGTGGCGTGCCGAGCAGCAGAAGCGCGGCGGCTCCCAGCGCGGCTGAAGTCCGCCGCAAGACGGTGTGGGCGGAGAGCAAGGTCAGGGCTCCTGGTCCGTGGGTTCGCTGACGTCGACAGCACACCGGCGCGCCGTCCGCGGCGGTGCGGCGCCCGCCGCGGACGACGCGCGGGACGATGTGCGCGGACGATGTCAGCCTGCCAGCAGGCCCTTCATCGTGTCGATCTCCTTGGCCTGACCGCTGACGATCGCCTCGGCGAGCGTCTTGACCTTCGGGTCGGCAGTCGTCGCGAGCACCTGGTTGGCCATCGTCAGCGCACCCTGGTGGTGGGCGATCATCAGCTGGAGCCACATCCGGTCGAACTCGGCGCCCTTGGCGGCTCCCAGCTTCTTCATGTCGTCGTCCGACATGGTCCCGGGCATGCCGCCCATGTCCATGCCGGAGTGGTCCATGCCCGCCATGTCCTCCTCGGCGCCCCACGTCTTGAGCCAGCCACGCATAGTCTGGATCTCCGGGTCCTGCGCGGCCTTGATCTGGGTGGCGAGGTCCTTCACCTGGGCACTGGAGGCGTTCTTCAGCGCCAGGTCGGCCATCTCGATCGCCTGCTCGTGGTGCGGGATCATGCTTTGCGCGAACTCGACGTCACCCTGCATGGATGCCGGGTCGGCCGCCGCCGACGAGGACGGCGCGGCCGCTGCCGCGCTGCTACTGCTCATGCCACTCATCCCGCTCATGTTCCCGCCGCACGCGGCGAGAGTGGCGGACAGGGCAAGGCCGGACACGACGACAAGCGCGCGTCGGAGGTTCGGTCGGACGGTCACTAGACGGTTCTCCTCGGGTCAGCAGTGGCGCATGTGCCACTCGGGTGGACGACGTCCCGCACGCTGTGGCGGGACGCACTGGCGGAAGGGCTTACAAGGTCCGGTCAGGTCGTGTAGTCGAGCCGGGTCATCATCCCGGCGACAGCGTGGTAGGTGTTGTGGCAGTGGACCATCCATCGCCCAGGGTTGTCCGCGATCAGGTCAACGTCGATCCCACCCATCGCCGGGACCAGGACGGTGTCCTTGCGTGGGCCGGTGCCACCGGCGGTACCGAGCTGGAAGGTGTGGCCGTGCACATGCATGGGGTGGGGCATCATCGAGCGGTTGCGGATGCGTAGCCGCCCCGCCTGCCCCTGTCGGATCTTCAACGGCTCGGAATCCTCGTATGCGGCGCCGTTGACTGTCCACGCGTACGGGGACATCGTGCCCGCGAGTACGAGGTCTTGGCTGGTGTCCGGAGAGCGTTTTGCCAGTGCCGCCCCGGCGGCCACCGTGAGCATGTCGGCGGTGAGTGGGACGCTGTCGAGCTCTCCGGGCCTGGCGCTCAAAGCTGGGGGCTGCCCCGAACCTGATCGGACCAGGGCCCTGGCCAGACCCTCCTTGCCCGACGGGGACGCGACCAACGGGAAGACCCCGTCGGCGAGGGTGACGACGGCGTCGTAGCGTTCGCCCATCCCGATCCGTAGGCTTGCAGCCCGCGTAGGCTTCACCGGGTACCCGTCGGTGTGAGTGACGACGAGATCGTGCCCACCGAGGGCGACGGTGAAGATCGTGTCGGACGCCGCGTTGATGATCCTGAGGCGGACCCGTTGACCGGGCTTGGCCGTCAGGACGTCCGGGTCGTCCGGGACGCGGCCGTTGACGAGATAGAACGGGTAGGCGACGTCACCCTCGCTCATCCCCATTCCTGACATGCCCATCCCCGACATGTCACCCCCGTTCGACCCGGAGCTCATGCCGGACATGCCGCCCATCCCGCCGCTGTCGGCGCCGCCGGTGGCACCGGATTTGAGGTCGGCGTAGATCTGGTCGGGGGTCTTGCCGACGCCGTCAGTCCAGTCGTCGAGGACGACGACCCATTCGGTGTCGTAGTCGCCGGGCTCGGCGGGGTCGTCGACGATGAACGGCGCGTAGAGGCCTCGGTCGAGCTGCAGGCCGGTGTGCGGGTGGAACCAGTGGGTGCCGGGATCGGGGACGACGAAGTCGTAGGCGAACGACCCTCCGGCCGCGACCTCGGGGGTGGTGACACCGGGGACGCCGTCCATGTCGTTGCGGATGGCCAGCCCGTGCCAGTGCACGCTCGTCGCCTCGGGCAGCTCGTTGCGGAAGGTGACCCTGACCCGGTCACCGGCCCTGGCCCGCAGGGCCGCGCCGGGCAGCGTGTCCCCGTAGGCCCAGGTGGAGACCGTCCGACCTCCCAGGTCGACCTCGATGGGACTGGCGACCAAGGACAACGCCCGGATCTTCCCGGTCGTCGTCCGGTCGGCCTCGGCCGCGCGGATCGCGGACTCTAGCGATTTGGGTGCGCCGGCTGTGCCGGGTGTACCCGTCCTGGAGCCACTGCTGCAGGCTGTCAGGCCTGCAGCAGCACCCACGCCGAGAATCCCGAAGAGGACTTGTCGCCGATCGGGGGCGTACGGCGTCACGGGGGTGGTCCTCCTCAGTATTTTGCCGCTGGAGCGGCCTCTCGGGGTGCTTGCCGACCTACACTCGGCGGCGTTACGGACTATCGGGCCCGTTGACCACGACCTACTGTGCCGTGGGGATATGAAGACGAGGCGGAACGCCGCGTCAAGGTTCGATGAAGATGGCCGGACGCCGCGTTCGGGACGTTGTCGGTGCCCGGCGTCATGTCGGGGTCAGTGTCATGCGAGGTGACTGCGGATCTGGCCGAGCAGGTCGCTCGGTGCGAGCCACATCGAGGGGTATTCGCCGGACCAGCGCTGGACGCCGGCGGCGTCGATGAGGAAGAAGCTGTGGCCGGGAAGGCCCGCGTGCATGCCCTTGCCGAGGGTCCCGTACGCCTTGGACACGGTTCCGTCGTCCAGCAGGAACGGCGTGGTGGCGCCGTAGGTGGCCATGTCCGCGGTGATCTGCTCACGGGTGTTCATGACGATCGGGAGGACGGTGACGCCTGCGGCGTCGAAGGCGGCCTTCTCCTTCTCGATGCCGGTCATCTGCTGCAGGCACGAGCCGCAACCGGCGCCCTCGCTGAAGTAGAGGACGACCGGCCGGCCGCGGAAGTCGCCCAGGTGCACCTGACGCCCGGTGGTGTCGGTCAGGGTGAAGTCCGGCGCGGTCCGGGTGCTCGTCGTCGACGTCGGGCGAGAGGTCAGCATCATCGCCGTGACCACAGCGGCGAGCACGGCCAGGACGGCCAGGCCCGCTGCGGCCCTGAGCAGGCGTGTGCGTCGCTGCCCACGGCGGTCGGCCTTCTTGGCATGCGCGAGCACCGCCTGGCGGTGCTCCTCGTTGCGCTTGGTCGCCGATCCGCTGGTCATGACAGGGGTCCTTCCGTGCCGATGTTCGCCACCGTGCTGGTGTGCTGGTCAGTGCCGGTGTCGTGGGCGCACCCGGCGTGCACGTCGGGCGTGTCCGAGGTGTTGCCGCCGGTCACGGTGCGGGGTCGCAGAGTGGCGACCACGAAGCCGGCGGCGATGAGCAGGACGAACAGGCCGAGCACGGGTTCGGGGACGCCGGCGGTCCACTGCTCGATGCCGGCGAAGACCCGGGTGAGGAGGCGTCCGACCGCGACCTGGACGCCTGGCCCGCTGGTCATGCGGCCGCTGTTCGCGAGGTAGATGACGAAGCCACCCATGACGGCGAAGGCCGCGGCGACGGCGGCGTTGACGGTGTTGGTGCGCAGGGTCCGGCCGGCGACGGTGATGCGTAGTGGCCGTGCTCGCATCCAGCGCTTCGAGCCGAGGTCGTAGCGGTCCCAGGCCAGCGCCATCACGAACAGCGGGAACGTCATCCCGAACACGTATGCCAGGCCGAGGACGACACCGCCGACCGCGGACCCGGACAGCGCGGACAGCGTCATCACGCCGGCCAGGACGGGGGCGCAGCAGGACGACGCGATGCCGGAGAACACACCGAGGGCGAAGAAGCTGCCGCTGTCGCCGGCGGTGGTGTCCGGGGCGCGCAGGAACGACGGCAGGCTCCACATCCGTCCGGACAGCGAGTATCCGGCGAGCAGCAGCATCAGGACGCCGCCGGTGTAGTACAGCGGTGCGTGGTAGTTGGCGATGGTGGCGGCCACCAGGCTCATCCCGAGCGTGATCGGCACCAGGACGAGCGCGAGGCCGGCAGCGAACACGAAGGTGAGCGGCAGCAGCCGCCAGCGGCGGTTCTTCACCGCCACGGCCAGGTACGACGGGGCGAGGAAGACGATGCAGCACGGCGCGAACAGCGCCACGCCGCCGGCGAAGAAGGCCGCGAGGATGCTGCCCGTGGTCAGGAGCGTGCTGCCCATCACCGCGCTCCTGCGGCCGGACTCGCAACGGTCCCCAGCAGACGGCGCAGCTTGCCGCGTGGCAGCCGGCCGGCACTGAAGAACGCCTCGTCGACCAGGACGAGCGGGAACATCGGAGCGTGGTGCTCCGCGACCAGGGCTGCGCCGCGGGGGTCACCGACATCGAGCAGCCGCACGTCGAGCGCGAACTCGCGGGCCAGGTCGCCCAGCGCCTCTTCGGCGTCGTCGCAGAAATGACAGCCCGGGGCATGGACGACGGTCACCCGTCGGGGCGGCAGTGTTCGGGGTTCGGCCATCGGGGCCTCCATGACGTCCAGTGCGCGTCAGCGCCTTCTGACCCTCACCTTCGACCCGCGCTGTGATGGTTCCCCCGACGGCGCGGTCAAGATCTGGTGAAGCCGTCTCGACGCCCGTCCCGGCAGGCCAATGGACACTGCTTCCGGATTCTGAGGGACGGACCGCCTGGCTTGGTGCCCGCTCAGCTCGAGGAGCGCTGGCTCAGCTCGGACAAGGCTGCGTGCAGCCGCTTCTCCGCATCCCTCGCGGTGAGTGCCACCTCACGTCCAGCGCCGAGCTGGGACATGATGCTCGGGTCGACGGCCTGCACCGTGGTGAGAGTCGCGCCGGGCCCCCGGCGTACCACCACGTTGCACGGCAGCAACAAGCCGACGACCGGCTCGGCGCGTAGAGCGGACTGGGCCAGGCCAGGGTTGCACGCGCCCAGGATCCGGTAGTCGCCCAACTCGTCCGCGGCGGGTTGGCCGAGCTTGGTCGCGAAGATGCTGTGCATGTCGAGATCCGAGATCACGCCGAAGCCGGTGGACTGCAGCGCGGCGACGGTCCGGTTCAGCGTCTCCTCGAAGGGGAGATCCACGGTCACCGTGATGTCGTAGGTCATGGTCCTGTCCGTTCTTCCGGGGTGCGTTAGCGGGTCGAGAGGCTTGGTGCCAGTACGTGCAGGTGGGCAGGCCCGCGGCCGCGGGGCAGTCGCTGCTGAGGCTCGGCGACGGAAGGGGTGTGATGGTCCCTTGCGTGGACAGGTCGGTGGCAGCTACATCGCTCGCGGGGCTCCGCCGATCGGGACAGGTCGGCGGGTGGGGCCGACAACTGACATCTCTAGGTCCTGGCCGAGAGCGACGATCCATGTCAGGACCTGACGTGTGGTCCTGAGGAGTCAGGGCCACACGTCAGGATCTGACGAGCCGACGAACTGCTTCGGCCGCGTCGTGGACCCGAACCCGTGCGCTGTCATCTCCGGCCCTGATCGCCTGCTCCACACAGAGTTGGAGGTGCTCCTCGAGGAGCGTCACGGCTACGGCTTCGAGCGCCCGCGTTGCGGCAGCGATCTGTGTCAGGACGTCGATGCAGCCTGCATCCTGGTTGACGAGGCGCTGGAGGCCACGGACCTGCCCCTCGACGCGACGCAGCCGCACAGTCACGTCGTCCTTGGCGGTCACGTATCCGGTCATTCCTGCCTCCCGTTGCGCAGAACTGTCTTCCGCACTAGTGCTACACGTTGGTGCGACCCGGCAAGTCCTCCAGTTGGAGGGCCGTCTCGCGCTGGCAGGTCCGGCCGTCGGTGCGACCCACAGCCGGCGACCGCCGGCGATGGAGGCCACCTCAGCTTCCTCACCGAAGCAGGCGGCCCGTGGTCGACGTGCTAGGTGTCGCGTGCGCCGTTGAGTCCGCGGTCACCCACGTCCGGTTCGGATGAGCTCGTCGCGGGCGCTGCGGTAGGTGTCCGTGTCGATCTCACCTGCTGCGAACCGTTCTGCGAGGGCTGCGGTCGGGCCGCCGTCCGGGGCCGAGGGGAACAGTCGTGAGACGCCCCAGACGACCACGGCGACGAAGCCTGCCCAGAGGCCGATCATCAACAGCCAACCTCCGATGCCCATCGTGGTGCAGGACCCGAGCATGATCCACCTCCAGGTCGCGTGGTGAGGTTCCGTGCTCACCGCTTCGATACCTCTACGGTCCGGCGTGCGCATGGAGGATCCGGCGCGGCCACGACGAAGATTCGATGAAGCCTGGGCGGTTGGCGGCCGGAGCGGCCGATACATCTGCAACGGTGCCCGGACCGGGCGGCGTTGCTCACGACCGTGCTCTTCCCGGCCGAACGTTCCCGGCCGAATGTTCACGGCCGAAGGCTCACGGCTCAGGGGGCGATCGCCAGGCGGTCGGTCACCGTGTTGTTCACTGGTTGCGATGAAGGAGGGGAACGTGCGCCGATTCCGCATGTCGATCACTGCCGCGGGTGTGTGCCTGGTGGCCGTGACGCTGGTGGCAGCGTGCAGCGGCATGTCAACCGGGGAGAACGACGCGCCGGGGGCGGGCGACGTCCCCGGCGCGGCGTCGGCCGGTGCGACGGCCCTGTCCGAGGTGGAGCACGTCCACGCGCTGGCCAGCGCGGAGGGCGGCATCCTCGTAGGGACCCATCGCGGGCTGCTGCGCATCGGCCCCGACGGCAGGCCGGTGAAGATCAGCGATCAACCCTTCGACGTGATGGCGCTGTCCGCGGCCCGAGGGGCCCTGCTCGCCAGCGGACACCCCGCCCAGGGGACCGACTTCCCGGACCCGCTCGGGCTGGGCCGCTCCGAAGACGGCGGCCGCACCTGGGCCGCGGTCTCCCAGACCGGCTCGGTGGACTTCCACAAGCTGCAGGCAGCCGATGACAAGGTCTGGGGGCTGGCGGCCGACGGGGCACTGTGGCGGTCGGTGGACGCAGGACGCACCTGGCAGGTCTCCCGGGGTGCCGCCCCGCTGGAAGACCTCGCCGTCGACCCGGACGACGGCAAGCGTCTCGTGGCGCTGAGGCAGTCGTCGGTCGTGATGAGCCGCGACGGCGGCGCCACCTTCACTGCATGGACCGACGCCCCACCCCTGGCCCTCGTCGCGTGGACCACCGAGGGCGTCTACGGAGTCACGCCCACCGGTGAGGCCCTAGCGGCCGCCAGCCTCGGTGGGCCCTGGCAGCGGCGCGGGCGGGTCCCGCAGGACACCCAGTCGATCGCCCCCGCGGGCACCGAGCTGATCGTGGCGACGGCACAGTCCATCGACTCCTCCAGCGACGGCGGCCGAACGTTCGTCCGCGTGGTGCTCTGGCGGTGAACTTGGCGCGCTGGCGGTGAAACCTGCGCTCCGGCAGTGGGCGCGCCCGGCCCGCACCCTGCGCCACTTCTGACTGTGAGGAGCCGTCGCGCGGCCACGTCCACACGGCAACCCAGGAGCTCGTCGTACCAGCCGGCGGAACGCCCGCCTGTGATTCAGCGCTCGAATCCCGGAGCGGAGTCACGGTCCGCCCCATCGCGTTCGCCGTCGCCACTGTGGCCATCGCCACCGTGGCCGCAGCGCCGATGAGTGCTGGCGGGATCGTGGGCAGATCGGCGTCCGGTCGTACGCAGGTCCCGCAGCTCGGCCGGTCCTCGGGCCAGCCAGACCGCCAGGCAGATGGCGATCACCGCGCCAGGGACGAGCAAGAGCAGCGCCGTCCGGCCGTCGATGCGTCCCAGTACGTCGGAAGCCGAGGGCCAAGACGCCAAGGTGGCGACGGCTAGCGCCTGGCCTCTCATCAGTCCCACCTCCAAGGCTCGGGCGTACCGATTCTGTCCAGCAGACCTGCCTAGACTACTATCCGGGGTAGGAGATCGGTCTGGTCGTGAACGCGGCGGGGTCGTTGAGCCGTGATCACCCCTGTCTGCGGAGGGCTGCTGGGACGTGACGTGGATGTCATTCCGTTCGTGCCGTACTGCAACCGTGGCGGTCGTGTCCGTCCTGGGCATCCTGCTCGGCGCCTGCGGTAGTTCCGGTGCAGCGGGCGGGTCCGACGGGCCCGTGACGATCGTGCCTCCGGCGGCCCGCGCGGAACCCGTCGACCTGTCGGGGAAGACTCTCGACTCCGCCTCGCTGGACATCGCTGAGTTCCGGGGCGACGTGGTGGTGCTGAACGTCTGGGGCTCGTGGTGCCCGCCCTGCCGTAAGGAAGCACCGGAGCTCGAGCGCGCGTATCGCAGCCTGCGTCCGCGCGGGGTGCAGTTCCTCGGGATCGATACCCGGGACAACGCCGCCGCGGCAAGCGCGTTCGTCGTCCGGTTCGGCATCACGTATCCCAGCCTGGTCGATGACGGCACCCTGCTGCTCGCCTTCAGGGGTGCGGTGCCGGCGGCCGCGGTGCCGACCACCCTTGTCCTGGACCGTGCGGGCCGAATCGCGGCACGCGTCGTCGGCGGCACCGACGCGACCACAGTCGAAGGGCTGGTCGGCGACGTGCTGTCGGGCGCGAGTGTGCCGGCCGCGAGCCGACCTGGTGCGCCCAGATCCGAGGGTGCACCGGCGTCGGAGGCGGCGTTGTGGGCGGTCCACAGCTCGCGGCGGCGAGCCACGTCCTCGTCTACTCCGCCATTCTCGTATACACCTTCGCCCTGGTCGCGTTCGCTGTAGACCTGGGCCGTGCACACCCGCGCGTGCCCGAGGTGTCGCTGATCCCGGCCGCGGCTGCGACCGAGGAGTCGTCGGAACCCGGTGCCCTCCGTGTCTCCCCGGTCTCCCCCTGTCGCGCCGCTGTCTCGTGTTCCCCTGGTCCGGGTCGGCATCCTCGGCTGGGGCCAGGCGTGCGGCCGGGGTGGCCCGCTCACTGACGCGGCTGGCGTTCCTGCTTCACGTAGCTGGTGTGGCGGCCAGGGGCGGCCGCCCCGGTGCAGGCCGCCGTGGGGAAACATGTACGAGTTCGCGGTCTCGGGTGCATCCGAGGCGACGGCGGCCGACCTTGCGACGTCGTGGCGCGGGGAGCGCGGCTACCTCTGAGCATTCGTCGTCGGTCCCGTCGTGCTGACCCTCGGGCTGGCGGTGACGGTGCTGTACACCGAGGCGGGGCAGCTCGAGCCTGCCCTGCAGAGCTGCTGGGCTGGCCATCCACGTCTTGGTGGCATTCGTCGCTTCGGCGCTGTTCACATTGGGCTTCTCGGCGAGCGCGCTCCAACCCGTCCAGGACGGGCGCGCGGCAGAGGCCGGCCGCGACGGAACGGGAGAATGCCCGCGCACGGCTTCATGCAGCACCTCCCGGATGCACGGGCGTTGGAGCAGACTGCCTACAAGTTCAACGCGGTGGCGTTCCCGTTGTGACGTTGGCGCTGATGACCGAGGCGAACTGGGCTGAGGCGGCGTGGGGACGCTACTGGGGTTGGGATCCCAAGGAGGTGTGGTCCTTCATCATCTGGGTGCTGCACGCGGCATGTCTGCATGCCAGAGCCACTCGCGGCTGCACCGGACGTAAGGCCGCCTATCTGAGCACGGCGGGGTATACCGCCGTCCTGTTCAACTTCGGCATCGTGAATGTCTTCGTCGTGGGCCCGCACTCCTACGCCGGGGGCAGCTGAGCCGGTACTGCCGACGCGGCGCGGGTGCCTGCCGCGTGCGGCAGCTGGCGACTCACGACGTACAGAGTGAGTGCCGCCAGGACGGCGACCCAGGCCGTTGCCGCGGCGAGGGCGGCGGCTTGGTCGAACCCAGTGGTCAGGGCGCCGTCGACGGCAACCCTGACACCCCCGTAACCGGGGAGGTACTCCGCCCACCGATCGGGCTGGG
Source organism: Kineosporia sp. R_H_3 (assembly GCF_002198675.1). Taxonomy (GTDB): domain Bacteria; phylum Actinomycetota; class Actinomycetes; order Actinomycetales; family Kineosporiaceae; genus R-H-3. The sequence continues at coordinate 37,704 of NZ_MWLL01000018.1, forward strand.
CGTGGAGCATCGGGCTCTGGCTGATCCCGATGTCCAGGAACGGGGCGAGGAAAGCCACGAAGACCCCTGCGACCCGGCCGAAGAGGGGCCCGATGAGTACGCCGATGAGTCCGTAGGTGACAGCGACGAGGCCGTTGCCGAGCGCGTACACCAACCAGCGGCCGGGGGTGAACTGTGCTCCGGTCACGGCGAGGGCAACCGCGGTCACGCCGAGCGCAGCCATGATGATGATGAGCAGCCGGGACGCGACGATGAGGAACCGTCCGCCGCCGGCAAGGGCGAGCCTGCGGTCTCCGGCGCGGTCGTCGAGCGCCAGGAAGAGGCCGACGAGTGCGGCGAGTGAGGCGACTGCGATGGGCGCCATCACCGCGCCGTGGATTTGTGCCGGGTCGTAACTGCGCAGCTCGGAACGGCCGTGCTCGAGGACGGCGACGAATGTGGTCCCGCTGGGGGTGACGGCTCGAGCCAGGGTGATGAAGACGACGGGGACGACGACGAGCAAGCCCCACAGGAGTGGAGTGCGCGCGAGACCCAGTAGCCCTGCGCGGAGGTCGGCCGCGAACCGTCCGGTGACAACCGTGCGTCGCAAGGTCGAGCCGTGCCGGACGGGCCCGACCATCCGCAGCAGCAGGACTGTGGCGACGGCCAGGGACAGCGCGGCCCATGTCGCCATCCCGACCAGGTTGCTCAGGGGGGTTGCGTGGTCGGTGGGGAGGTCGAGGGCCCACATGGTGGTCAGGTGCGTGGGCATCAGTCGCAGCGGCACCTGCTGGGCGGCGGACATCGACGGGCCGAAGAAGACATCGAGGATCCAGATAAACAGGATGAGGACGGTGCCGTTGATCGCTGTGGGGACGGTGGCCCCGACCGCCGTTCCGATACCGAGGTAGATCACGGCGAAGGCCGCCGTCCCCGCGACTGTACGGTCGGTGATGCCGGTCCCGGTGCGCAGGATCAGCGCGAGGACCGCGACCACGCTGACGCCGGTCGCGATGAGCAGGCCCGTGCCGATGCGGGCGGTGACGATCCGCCAGGGCGGGTAGCCGGATTGGGCAAGCCGGACATCGGTGCTGCGGGCGATGGACACCTGGAAGTACATCGCGATGGCGATGAGGAATCCGGCCGCCCATCCAGGAGTGATTGCTTCGACCGCGGTCGAGGAGCCGGCGCCGCCGAGAATCGCTGATGCATCGGCCAGGGCCGGGGCTGCGACGACGACGAAGACGGCCGGGACGAGCACGAGCACGAGCAGGTTGACACCGTTGCGGAGGTAGTCGGCAGTGAACCGCCGGACGAGCAGCAGGTCGCTCATGTCACACCGCCCGGCCCTCGCGGAGCGCGATGATGCGGTCGAATCGCTCGGCGTCCGCGGCGAAGTGGCTGATGATCAGAATGCTTTGGCCGTGCTCCCGACGTTGGGCGACAAGGGTCCAGAACTTCTGGTACGTGTCCCAGTCGAAGCCGGCGTAGGGCTCGTCCAGGAGCAGGACCGCAGGGTCTGCGAGCAGGGCCAGGGCGAGGTTGAGCTTGGAGGCCGTGCCGCCGGACAGGCGCTCCGCCCGGGTCCGTGCGTACCGTTCGAAACCAAGCGCGGCGTAGAGGGACTTCTGTGTGTCGATCCGGACGCTCGTGCTGAGTCGATGTGCCTTCCCGAAGAGTTCGAAGTGCTCGTCACAGTTGAGCCGGGGGTAGAGGACGGGCTCCTGCGGGCAGAAGCCGACCAGTCCCGTGGTCTCGACCCGGCCGGCGTCTGCGTTCAGCAGGCCCACGAGGATCTTCAGCAGCGTCGTCTTGCCGGAACCGTTCTCGCCCACCAGACCCACCACCTCGCCGGGACGCAGGACGAGGTCGACGCCGCGAAGCACCGGTTGCCTGCGCCGGGTCAGACCCGTGCGGTAGGCCTTCTCCAGCCCGACCGCTCGAAGCACTGCAGGGACCGGCCCCGAGGCGGTGGTGCGCCCTGCCGACGGAGCTGTGTCACGAGTTGTCTCTGGAATCGCTGTCATCGCTCTGCTCCTTGCCAGACTGTGGACGCCGTGTGCACGAGCGCCGCGGAGTGGTCAGCAGCCTCGGCGCCGCCGCTGGTCCGGCAGGTGGGTCGAGTCGTGCGAGGCGGGCCACGACGGTGCACCGCCGCTCGACGATGCGCCGTTGCTGGGAGGCGTTCCCCAGACCGGAGCCTGCTCGCCATGGGGACGGTCCACCCCCGGAACTCGGTGCTCGGACGGGTACACCGCCGTAGGCTCCTGGCCGGCGCGGGTCGGGCGCGGTTCGGGGTGGGTGTGCTCGTCCCCCGCACGCCCGCCCCGTGCGCCGCCGCACCNGTCTGCCCGCCGTGGCCGCCGTGGCCGCCGTGGCCGAGGTGCATCCAGGCCATGGCGCCGAAGAGCAGGATCAGGAACCAGTTTCGGATCAGGAAGTCGAGCACGGTAGTTCCTCTCGGGATCGGGGGCGATGTCTGCCGGGTCGTTCCGCCTTCGACTCTGCCCGGTGCGTGCGACCTCAGGATCCGCAGATCGAGGTGCGTCTCCGGTGGTTTCCTGACGGCGCCTGACAGGTCCGTTGCGGCGGACTACGCAGACCCTCTGCGGGCGAGGGCTGGTTCAGAGACATGCTCGACCCGGGCTGCGGTCAGGTGGCGGCCGCCGCGTCCGGCGCGCCAGAGCACGACGGCGGCGACCAGGCCGACCAGCGACCAGAGCTGGGGCTGGGTGAGCCCGGCGACGACGGGGTCGTTGGTGCGCAGGAGCTCCACGAGGAACCGGGCGGTCCCGCTGAGGACCAGGTAGAGCGCGGCGACCCGGAGGGCGCTCGTCCGGCGGGAGGCGAGTGCCAGTACGGCGGCGATGCCGAGGGCGGCGAGCGCCTCGTAGACCGGTGTGGGGTGCACCGGCACGTCGGTCGCGACGACCCCATGGGGGAAGCTGACCCCCCAGGGCAGCTGCGTAGGCCGGCCGTACGTGCCGTCGCCAGCGAGGAAGCACCCGATGCGGCCGATCGAGTAGGCGACGCTGAGCGGTACGGCGGCTACGCCGGCGACGAGGTCGAGGGGCAGCCGGTGTCGGCGCGCGAAGACCACTGCGGAGGCGACGCCGGCCAGGAGGCCGCCGTACCAGGTGAAGCCCATGCCGCCCAGGTCGTGCATCGTCACGTCGGGCCACTGCTCGAGCAGGTAGTAGACCTTGGCCCCTGCGAAGCCCCAGATCGTCCCCCACATCACCAGGCCGTAGGCGTCGTCCCGGGGGAGGCCGAGACGGCCGAACGACCGTGCGAGCAGGAGCGCCGCGACGAGTGCCGCGAGGGCCTTGCTCACCCCGTACGTCTGCACGTCCAGTCCGAGAATGCTGAACAGCACCGGTCGCATGGCAGGTTCCTCCGGGTCTCTGGCTCGTGGATCCGTTGCCTTGTGGATCCCGTTGGCTCGTGGATCCGTCGCGTCGGTGGATCCGTCTGCCAGTCTTGCCACGCCCTGTGAAGGTCGGTGCCCCGTGCTCGTGAAGATTGGCTCAAGCCCGTTGATGCGCCCGCCAGCCTGACGCTCGCGCACGACGCCCGGCGGTTCGACGTCTCGCCCGCGTGGCACGCCTGGGTCGGCACCGCGGCGGCGCTCGCTATGCGCCCGCCGGACGCGGCGCGAGGGCCGGGCCCACCGTTGCGGTGGACCCGGCCCTCGCCTTTCCCGCCCGGGGACCGGGGAGTGTGCCGTCTACTGGACGATCACGGTGCCGTGGAGCATGCCCATCCCGCAGGTGAAGCTGTACTCGCCCGGGGTCTTGGGCAGGAACTCGACCGGGACGAGCTGGCCCTCGGGGAGGTGGGCGCTCTTGCCGAAAGCATCCAGGACGACGGTCTCCGAGCAGGGGGAGGTCTCCTCCCGGCGGAACGTGAGCCGCACGGGCTGGCCGTGCTGGACCCGGATCGTCGAAGGGGCGTAGCCGCCCTTCACCAGGATCGTGGCCTCCTGGTACCCGCTGGACGTCAGGGCGGCTGCGACGCCTTCTTCCTTCTTGAGCCAGAAGAACCACACGATGAACGCGACGAGCGCGACTCCGACGAGACTGACGAGGATCTGGGAGGTGCTCATCGCGAACCGTCCTTGGGTTTCCAGTTCCGCAGCCGGTTGGCGTTGGAGATGACTGTCAGGGAGCTGAGGCTCATCGCTGCCGCGGCCAGGAGCGGACTGAGCAGGATGCCGAACAGCGGGTAGAGCAGGCCCAGGGCGATCGGCAGGCCGAGGACGTTGTACCCGAAGGCGCCGCCGAGGTTCTGCCGGACGTTGCGCATGGTCGCCTTGGAGATCGCGACCGCTGTGACGACACCTTCGAGACTGCCGGAGATCAGGGTGACGTCGGCGGCCTCGATGGCCACGTCGGTCCCCGTCCCGATCGCGAAGCCGACGTCGGCCTGGGTGAGTGCGGGGGCGTCGTTGATGCCATCGCCGACCATGCCGACCTTGCGGCCCTCGAGCTGCAGCTTGCGGATCTCGTCGGCCTTGTCCTGCGGGAGGACCTCGGCGAGGACCCGGTCGACGCCCACGAGGCGGGCGATCGCATCCGCGGTCCGCTGGTTGTCACCGGTGAGCATCGCGACCTGCAGGCCGGCGGCCTTCAGCCGGGCGATCGCGGCGACGGAGCCGTCCTTGACGGTGTCCGCGACGGCCACCAGTCCGACAAGGCTGCCGTCGACGGCGACGAACATCGGGGTCTTGCCGTCGTCGGCGAGGCGCTGCCAGGTCGTGGCGAGATCGCCGATGGTGATCCCTTCGCGGCCGAGCAGCCTCTCGTTGCCGACCAGGACTGACCGGGTGCCGACCTTGGCGCGGACGCCGTGGCCGGGGACGGCCTCGAAGTCGACGGCCTGCGTCAGGGCGAGGCCGCGGTCGTGGGCGCCGGCCACGATCGCCGTCGCGAGCGGGTGCTCCGAGACAGCGTCCACCGAGGCCGCCAGCTCCAGCAGCTCGTCGCTGTCCCAGCCGTCGACCGTGACGATGTCGGTCAGCGCCGGCCGCCCCCAGGTCACAGTGCCGGTCTTGTCGAGCACAACGGTGTCGAGCTTGGACGTCACCTGCAGGGCGTCGCCGGACCGGATCAGGATGCCGTGCTCGGCGCCCTTGCCGACGCCCGTGGTCAGGGACATCGGGGTCGCCATGCCCAGCGCGCACGGGCACGCGATGATCAGTGTCGTGACCGCCACGATGATGGCGTAGGCCAGTGCGGGGCTGGGGCCAAGGTCGTACCAGGCGACGAACCCGAGGATGGAAAGGATCATCACAGCCGGGGTGAAGTAGCCGGACACGACGTCCACGACCCGCTGGATCGGCACCTTGCTCGCCTGGGCGTCCTGGACCAGGCGGACGATCTGCGCCAGCGCCGTGTCGGCGCCGACCTTGGTCGCCCGCATCCGGAACGCGCCGGTGGTGTTCAGGGTGGCCCCGATGACCTCGTCGCCACGGGCCTTGATGACCGGCATCGACTCGCCGGTGATCATGCTCTCGTCGACGGCCGAGCTGCCGGTGCGGACCTGGCCGTCGACCGGGATCTTCTCGCCCGGACGAACGACGATCTCGTCACCGACGACCACGTCCCCGACAGGGACATCGACCTCGACACCGTCCCGCACCACACGGGCGGTGCGGGCCTGCAGGCCGACCAGCTTGCGGATCGCCTCCGACGACCGGCCACGCGCCTTGACCTCCAGCGCCAGTCCCAGCACGACGAGTGCGGTGACCACGACGGTGACGTCGTAGTAGACGTCGCTCATGCTCGCTTCGGGGAAGATCTGCGGGGCGATGACGGCGATCGTCGAGTACACCCACGCCACCCCCGTCCCGAGGGCGATCAGCGTGTGCATGTTGGCCTGCCGGGCACGCAGCGCACGCGCCGCACCGGTGAAGAACTGGGACCCGGAGTAGGCCAGCACCGCGAACGCGAACACGCCCATGACCGCCCACAGGCCACGCAGCGCGTCGCTGCCGCGCGGGAACCAGTCCCGCAGACCGGGGATCAGCCACGGGTAGCTGAGCACCATCGTCGGGGCACCGACCGCCGCGGCGAACCACCAGCGGCGCATCAAGGACCGGTACTCGCGGTCTGCCTCCGCGGAGGCGGACCCATCAGCGGTATCCGCCGGTGCGGGTGTGACCGGGGTAGGTCGCGTCTGGGCCATCAGGTGCGACGCTGGTTCGCCAGGCTGGCCCGGCGAACCGCCCGGCGAACCGGTCTCGGCCCAGTCGGCGAGCTGTTCGAGGGTCACCAGGTCGGCCAGGTAGGTCACCTCGACCGTGTGCCGGACCGGGTCGGCGTGTGCGGACACGACGCCAGGTCGTCCTCGCAGCTCCGCGCTCACCGCGGCCGCCGACGACTCGCAGTGCACCCGGCTGCTCGGCACGACCACCGATCGTGTCCCGGGCTCGCTCCTGACGCTCACACCGTCGACCTCGCCTGGCAACGTCCTCATCCTCCTCGGCCCGCACAGGGCCCTCGGACAGACCCGCGGCACGGATCCCTTGCAGACGACGATGGCCTCTAACGGGTGTGACGACGTCCGTGATCGGACGTCGTCACGCTGCGGCAAGTCCCGCAGGCCGACCGCGTACCCGACCACGAGGCCGACCAGGAGGCCGACCAGGAGGCCGACCAGGAGGCCGACCAGGGCTCGTTCTCTGCAGCCTTGTCCGGGACCCGGTCGGGCGGGAACGGGCCGCATTCAGTGGCGGACGCGGTCCGCGGCGGTGGTGCGCGTCTCGCCGACGAGAACGACAACCGTCGACACCAGGACGAGAACGTAGCCCAGGAGCGCGACAGGGCCAGGTCGTTCTCCGGCCGCGACAACCCCGAGGGCGACGCCGAGCACAGGTACCAGCAGGGTCCAGGCCGCCAGCGGCGTGACAGCGCAACGGCGGGCCTCGCCGAGCCAGATCACCAGCGGCACCGCGGTGCCGAACACGCTCAGGACCAGCAGCGCCGCGACGGGACCGGGTCTGAGAGGGACCACCGGGTGTCCTTCGACGACCAGGGCCGTCACTGCGAGCAGCAGCCCGCCGACGACGTACTGCCAGCCACCGACAGTGAGCAGGTCCGCCGTCCCGATCCGTCGGGCGAGCAACGTCGACACGGCCAGGCCGACGGAGGCCAGCAGAGCGGCGGCACTGCCCGCCAGCGATGCCGTCGGGTCCGCCGTCAGGACGAGCCCGAGGGCGCCGACGGCCAGGGCAGGCAACGTCCAGCGCCAGGGCCGCTCGCCGTAGAGCATCCACGCCGGCAGGATCACCAGCAGCGGCTGGGCATTGGCGAGCACGGTGGCCGCGCCGGTCGAGGTCCCCCCGGCGGCCGTCGCCATGGCACCCAGCCCCACGCTGACGTTGGCCAAGGCCATGACCCCGACCAGCGGCCACGGCACCGCGACGGTTACCCGCACGTCCCGTCCGCTGCCGCTGCGCCGACGACCCAGCAGTCTGTGGCCGGCGCTCACCGCAAGAAGGGAGGTCCCGGCGAGCAGAGCCCGCCAGGTCGCCACCCACAGCGGCGGTGATCCGCGCAACGCGACGCCCAGCAGGAGGAAGCAGCCCGCCCACCCGGCACTGGCGACAAGCATCCGCAACGCCCGTGGCCGACCGGTGAACGCCGCCTCCGCGGTTCCCGTCGTCATCGTCCGCCTCTCACTCACCGGTCTCGCGGCACCGCCGTCGGGTCTCCGGCAATGCTCGACCATGAGGCAACTGCTCGACTGTGAGCAGCCAGGTCGGGCCAGGCACTCGCGGGCGTTCCGTCACGTGCTTACCCTGACGCTGTGAGATTCCTCGTTGCGACGCCGGTCATCGGGTTCGTCGCGTTCCTCGCGATCGGTGCCGTGACCGGGCGGGTCAAGACCCGAAGCTGCTGCTGCCCACCGGCCGGCGAGGACCGCCGTCTCCAGGACGCCGCGCCGACCGACCGGACGACCACCACACCCACCGCCGCACCCTAGCCGCCGCCGGCAGCGTCGCACCGGTGGTCGCGTTCTCGGGAGGGTCGTCGCCTCCTTGAGCGAAAGTTCATGGTTCTACCGGCAGATACTTCAGGCGGCGCAGGGAGCATGGAGGCGATGCCCCCTTCCGACGAGGACGCCATGAAACCAGCCCGGCCGACGACACCGGCGCGATCTGCGGCCGTTCCGGACAGCGTCCAGCGCGATATCCAGAGCGGCGTCGATCGCGCCGTCCAGGACATCGGACCGCAGCCGCGGTGGCTCCCGCGTGCCGACGCGAACGGTCGCTGTTTCGACCCGTTCGTCTCCCTGGCCCTGCACCGGGCCGCCGCCGGCCTGGCGGAGATCGCGAGCGGCTACGACGTCCGCCGTGACGGCCTCGAGGTCCTCGACCATCTCGCGGACCTGTGCTCGGCCCTCGACTCAGTCGCCGTGGACATCTGGCGCGGCGCACTGTGCGCCGGACCGACGGTGGCCCGCAGCGGCGATGACCCGCTCGAAGGCATCCGCGAGCAGGTCTGCGCACTGCTGAACGCCTACGCCCGAGCACTCGCCGGCGAACCCACCCTGCGACACGCGGGCCCTGCACCGACCCAGACCTGATGTCGTCCCCGAGACGAACGAAGAGAGCAGCCGTGAACACACCCAGTAGCGCCGCCGCCGACCCGACCGCCACGTCAGCCGCTACGTCAGCCGCTGCCTCAGCTGCCATGTCAGCCGCCGCGTCGGCCGCGGACCTTCCCCGCCCCGAGCCTTCCTCCGGCGGCGGCCGCTTGCGCACGCTCTGGAACGGCCTGACGGCCGCGGTCGGGGTGGTGACCGGGCTGGCCCCGCACGTCCTGCACCACATCGGGCTGCTCGCAGGGACTGCGCTGGTCGCCGGCGCGGGCGGCACGGCGCTGTTCGGGGTGATCGGCCTCGTCGCCTCGATCCCCATGCTGCTCCGGTTGAAGCGACGGTTCCGGAGCTGGTGGGCCCCTGCGGTCGCGCTGCTGGTGTTCACAGTGATGTTCTCGGTGTCGGCGTTCGTCGTCGGGCCACGGATCAGTGGGGTCGACGCCGGCTCAGGCACCGGGCCCGCGGCACCGACCCAGACCGTCGACCACTCAGGTCACCACCAGCCCTGATCGCACCGGCCCAGGGCGTTCTCCGAGGACATCCGTCAGTCACTCGCCGACCTGTGAAGGTCCCTGACCAACGTGAGCACGCAGAGGATCATGGTCTGCGTTGCCGTCCAGCGGACCACGTTCGGCCACATCGGAGAACGAAGGCCTTGCGCCGTGCGTCAGCCCGTCCCCAAGGGTCGTGGGGCGACTGGGCTGACCGGGTCGCTCGGCCGCACGGTAAATCCGATCTGGTGGTATCCGCTGACCCCGGAGGGGAAGGGTCGCCTCACCACCTCCTCCTGGATCTGTCCGTCGACGCCGAGACATCGGGCGCGGACCACGTGCCGCCCTGCGGGAACCTCGAGGTGCGCCCGCCAGCGTCGCCAGCTTGTCGCCGACAGATTCCCGGCAAGTTCCGCCGGTCGCCACGGCCCTGCGTCGAGAGACACCTCGACCGCTGCTACCGCGGTCGCGGGTGACCAGGCGACCCCGCAGACGGTGACGGTGCCGGAGACGGCTGGTAGGACCTGCCCGGCCACCGGGTTGTCGATGCGTGCCATAGGTCGGACCTGGAGCGGGCCCCGGGTCCAGCCACGCCGGGACCAGTAGTCCTCGTTGGGGGTGCTCTGCAAACGGATGTGCGTCACCCACTTCGCTCCCGCGTACTGGCCGTACAAGCCCGGCACGAACACTCGGGCCGGGTAGCCATGAGCGGCTGTGAGCGGGCGACCGGCCATCCCGAGCACAAGATAGGCGTCGCGGTCCGCGAGCAGATCCAGCGGCAGGCTGCACTCCCAGCCGTCGACGGACCGCGTGACAACGACCGCCGCCGTGGGGCGCGGCCGGGCGCGTTCGATCAGCCGGTGGAGCGGCACACCTGTCCAGCGCTGGTTGCCCAGCCGGTGCCAGCCGAGCCGGTTGTGCACGCAGACCATGGCGGCGTCGAACTCGACGAGCTCCTCGCCGAGCAGGTCGGTGTAGCTCATCGTGGCGGGGCGGTCGACGGCGCCCTCGATGCGCAGCCGCCACATGCCGGAGTCCACCACGGGTGGTCTCATCGTGACGTCGGTGACGTAGAAGTACTCCACCGGGGTCATCAGCGGTGTGGCACCGGGCCATGCCTCGGCACCGTCGACCGGCGGGGGCAAGGGGTGCCGAGGAGACGGCAGAAGATCCTTTCCGCAGGCGTCGCCCGATCCGCACGTGGTCGGTGGCGTCGAGCGGGCGGCCTGTCGCTGGGACCAGGTCAGCGCGGCTGCCCCGAGCAGAGCGGTGCACATCTGCGCCCTGATCGGCATCCTGAGCGCCGCGACTCCGACGGCGCTCCCCGCTGTGACGGCCAGCAGGTCCTGCGTGTGGGAGCGACGGTGCCCCGTCACGGAGCCGAAGCGCCCTGACACCACCACGCCTGCCGCTGCCAGCGCAGTGGTCGCGGCCAGGTCTCGGGGTCCCGACCTGTGACTTCCGCCGAGCAGTGCGCCGTAGGCGAGCACGGTCGCCAGAGCGCCGGCCCGGATCGCGGCCTTGTCCGCTGACCGCAGCACCGGGATGACGATCTCGACGGCTGATCTCGGTCCGCGGTCGACCACCAGCTTGCCGGCGGCGTCCAGGAACGAGCCGCTTCCGCGAACTGCGGCGACGGCTTCGGCGGCGCCGACGCCGGCGAGCGCCGCCGGCACGCCGACCCTCAGGGCTTGGCGGAGATTCATGACTGTGACAGTATTGCAACGCATACGATGCAACAAGGGAGCACAATTGATGCAGGATCCGGCGGTCGCGGTCGTCGAGGATGCTGTCCTTCGCGCCGCCGCGCAGGTGATCGCCCAGCACGGATGGCACGAGTTCACCTTGGAGCGTGTCGCTGACGCTGCAGGCCTGTCCCGGGTCACCCTGTACCGCCGCGGCATCACGCGAGACCTGCTCGTTGACGCGCTCACCGTCGGGGCGGTGCAAGCCTGGCAGGCAGCGCTGTGGCCGGCCCTGATGCACGAGGGCAACGGCGCGGCCCGCCTTCGGGTCGCTCTGGCCGCGTGCTGCGAGGTCGTCGAAGCCCACCTGGATCTGCTCGCCGGGTTGTCGTCCGCCCCGGACCCGGTGTTCCATCTCGACGCTCCGGGGGGTGGTCATGACGCGCGCGACGTCTACGTGGGCCCGTTCGCCCGTCTGCTGCGCGACGGGGCCGTCGATGGCAGCCTCGAGCCGCAGGCGGACTACGCGACCACGGCCACGCTGCTGTTCAATGTCGTGCCCCGCACCTACCTGCATCTGCGGGCCGCCCACGGTTGGGATGCCGACACCACCCGCACCGCGCTGGAAGAGCTGCTCATGAACGGGCTCGTCCCCCACCCGACCCATCGGACTCGGCCCGACGACCACGGGTCGGGAGCGCAGTGATGGCGACCCGCGCAGACCTCCTAGGACCTGCCCGTACCGTGCGGGTCACCGAAGGCGCCATCCGGATCCACGAGGCCGGCCCGCCGGACGGACCCGTACTCGTCTTCGTGCACGGAATCCTCGCCAACGCCGACGTCTGGCGGCACGTGGTCGCGGACCTGTCCGACCGGTACCGGTGCGTCAGCCCCGACTGGCCGCTCGGCGGGCACCAGCTCCCGATGGCCGCTGGCTGCGACTTCACGCTGCCCGGCCTGGCCGATCTCGTCGCGCGGACGCTGTCCGCGCTCGACCTGAGCGACGTCACTCTCGTCGGCAACGACACCGGGGGAGCGATCTGCCAGGCTGTGGCCGCAGGGCCCCACGAGCACGTCGGGGCCGTGGTGCTGACCCCGTGCGACGCGTTCGAGAACTTCCTGCCGCTGCCGATCAGGCATCTTCAGCTGTTCGGGCGCAGCGCCCCGGGTCTGCGCGTCATCGCCGAAGCGCTGCGGTTACGTCCGGTCCACCGGTCGCCCGCCGCGTTCGGCCTGCTGACCAGACGACCCATCCCGCCCGAGATCATGACCAGCTACATCGCGCCGCTGCGCGCGTACCCGGGGACCCGCCGCGACTTCGCCGCCCTGGTCCGAGGCATTTCCCGCCAGTACACCCTCGATGCTGCACGGGCACTGCCGAGGTTCACCAAGCCCGCCCTCGTCGCGTGGTCCCGACAGCGCTTCTTCCCGCTCGCGCACGGCGAGCGCCTGGCCGGACTGCTCCCGCACGCCCGGTTGGAGATCCTCGAGGACTCCGGCCCCTTCGTCAGCGAAGACGTCCCGGATCTCCTCAGCGCCGCGTTGCGCTCGTTCCTGCGCTCGATCCGGCCCGATGTCGCCTGACCGGCGCTGTCCGGGCCGGGTATCTGTGCCTCCGCCCTCGGGAGTCGTCCCTGCGCCGATCAGCGGCCGCCTCCAGCCCGGTCCTGATGCCGGTGAGTCCGCCATGACCCGTGCCAGCGCGGGTGCCAGGCTGTCGGCGATGAGCGCGTAGCCGGCGCTGGAGGGATGGAACCGGTCCGCGCTCAGAGTGTCGCGTCTGGTCAGGAAGAGCGGGCCGGTCTGGCGGCGCACGTCGACCCACACCAGATGCTGGGTCTGTGCGGCCGAGAGAGCAGCACGTTGCACGGCCTCCACGACGCGGGAGTGCAGCGCGATGACGTCGCGAAGGGGGCGGGGAAGCGCGAGCATCGCCCGCACCTCGGGAAGGCTGCTCATGACGACGGGGACAGCCAGGTCGTCCAGTGCCGACAGCAGCGTGCGGGTGTCCCGGTGGAGTCTTCGCAGCGGCGTCCGGCCCACGACGTCGTTGGTCCCGACCATGAGAAGCGCGCAGTCGGCGCCGCTGACGAGAGGGACCTGTTCGTGCAGCACGTCACGGGTCCGTGCGCCGGCTCTGGCGTACCCGACCACGTGAACAGGACGGCTCAGCTGCTCGGCGAGCCGACGGGCGACCTGCACGGCGAGGACGCCGTCGACGTCGTCGGCGCCGACGCCACTCATCCCGGAGTCGCCGAGCGCGGCGAGGCGGCACGCCCCGGCCGACCCGGCCGCCGAGCTACCGGACCTGTACGGGCGTCCCTCCCCTGGTCGCACGACCAGGTCGAGGTGGGGTGCCGGCGTGCTGCGGTTGGTGTGGCGGCGGCGGGTCCAGATCGCCTGCGCCAGGAGGACCGCGACGGCCAGAAGGGTGAGCGCGGCGCAGCGACGGGCCGCCGCGACCCCGGCTGGTCCGCCGGCTGGTCTGCTGGCCAGTGCGCCGGCCGCTGCGCGGGGTGGTCCGCCGGGTCGCCGCTGGGACCGGCTTTCGAGCCTTCCGCCGGGGCGTCGAAAGGTGATCACCGCAGGAGGGCTTTCGCCGCGCTCGCGGCGGCGCGCGGGTCGAGGATCCCCCGGTAGAGGTGGGGGGGGGTTCGCGGGGGACGTCGAGGAGTGTGTAGACGGCCTGCATCGCGCCGTGCACCGAGTACTCCACGGTGAAGACGATGTCTTCGGGGAGCTCGGTGAACTGTCCGAGGAACGCGAAGTTGCGAGACCTGTCAGGGACGACGGCGGGCCGGTCCCCGGGGGCGCGGCACGCGAAGAGGGCTGAGGCGTACGGCACATCACGGTGGTGACGTCGGTCGTCGCCTGCACGTGGTCCAGGATGTCGTCGAACCCGAGGTGGCCCACCAGTTCCGTGAGGATCTGTCGTCCGGTGGCCTGTGACATCGGCAGCGGGACGTGGTCACCCTGGTGGTCGATGTCGAACCCGTACCCCCACAGCGTGCTCGTGCCGGCGGGCATTCCCGCGAAGTGCGGCTGATGGGGCACCACCACCGACAGGTGCCACCCGGAGTCCACCCAGGTCATGAGGGCACCGGTGCCCGGTAGGTTCCCCGAGTACTCGGTGATCCGCCGCAGCAACGTGTCGTCGCGCATGGTCAGGGTGAACGACTCCCACTTGTGCTCGTCGATGTTCCCGAAGAACGCCGCCGGCCGGCCGAGGTCGGGTGCCTTGCGCGCGATCTGCTCCCACAGCGACCAGCCGTGGTCGCGGTGGTCCCGGACGAGTTCAGGGACGGTGTCGTTCCCGCCGTAACGGGCGTCCGCGGTGATCGAGCCGATCGTGATGAGCGCGATGTCCCGTTCGCCGATCCCGAGACGTTCTGCACCGGCGGGGGTCTGCAGGTGCAGCGCCGTCACCCGGCGCCCCTGCGGTCCGCCGTCGACGAGCTCGACGTCGTCGACCCGGGTCCCGAGCCGGACGTCGACGCCGCGCCCTACGAGCCAGCGCTGCAACGGCACGATCATCGAGTCGTACTGGTTGTAGACGGTGCGCCGCACGTCGCTGAGGGTGTCAAGGTGGTCGAAGACGTGCAGGAACCGTAGGCAGTAGCGGCGCATCTCGACCGCGGAGTGCCACCTCTGGAACGCGAAAGTGGTTCGCCACATCCGCCAGAACGGGGTCGCGAAGAACCGGTCGTCGAACATCTCGTCGATGCGCCGGGACCCCAGCAGTGGCTCCGGGGTGGCGATCAGCCGGAGCAGATGGGCGCGGTCCCGCGCGGAGAGGCCGAAGCCGGTGCTGTCGAGGATCCGATGATCGGCAGCGATGAGGCGCGCACGGGCGTGGGTCTTGACCTGCGCGTTGAAGTCGACGACCTCCTTCCGGACACTGGTCGACGGGTCGCTCAGTGAGGGCACCGTGTCGAACAGGTCCCAGGTGGCGCGGTAGGCGCGTTCCTCGAGCATCCGGCCGCCTCGGGAGACGAAGGCCTGCGCCGCGGTCGGGGAGACAGCCCCGTCCATCGATCCGCCCACCACGCCGGACTCCTCGAGGATGTGCACGCGTGGACCAGGGACTCCCGCGTCCCGGATCGCGAAGGCAGCGGCGGCCAGCCCGGCGATACCACCCCCGATGATCCACACCTCCCGCCCGGTGTCACGGGGCGAGTCGTGCGAGTCGTGCGAGTCGTGCGAGCTGTGGGAGTTGTCGCCGTGGTGGTGCCCTCGCTGTGCGGGTGTCATGTCTGCCATTCCTCTGGGCGGCGTCGACGCCCGGCGTCGTGCCGGGTCCGGCGCGCGGTCGGTGCGTCAACACTGGCGGCCTGCTGACGGCCTGGCATCCGTCAGGGCCACGGTGTTGGCGTCGGGAAGGTACGCGTCGGCTCGGCCCGTCGTTCGCGGACGACCGCCGCCGCAGGCAGCGGGGCCCCGGGGCCGACCTGGCCGCGTGGGTGGACGGCGTCGGAAAGGTACGCGCGGCGACTGTGGTCCGTACCGGATGCTGGTGCCGGCTGTCGACGGTCAGGATCGGGCCGACGGACCGCACACTGCGGGCCGCGCGAGACCTGGAGGACAGGGGCAATGGGCAGCGACTACGGGCTCTGGCCGCTGGTGGTCATCAACACGTTGCTGGTCCTGGCGTTCGCGGTGAGCTTCTACCACCCGACGAACACTGCCCGGGACTGGACCGTCATGGGTGGCTTCAGCGCCTTTCTCGTCGCCTTGTTCACCGAGATGTACGGCTTTCCGCTGACGGTGTACCTGGTGTCCGGATGGCTGGGTTCGAGGTTCCCGCTGCTGCGCGCCGACCACCGCGGCGGTCACCTCCTCAACGACCTGATCGGCTGGGACGCCGACCCGCACGTGTCCCCGTTCCACCTGGCGAGCTATGCGTTCATCGGGGGAGGGTTCTGGCTCATCACCGCCGCCTGGCAGGTGCTCCACCAGGCTGCCCGTAGTCGGCGCCTCGCCGTCGAGGGGCCTTACGCGTGGCTGCGGCATCCGCAGTACCTGGGGTTCCTGCTGGTGATGCTCGGGTTCCTGCTCCAGTGGCCCACCATCCCCACGCTGGCGATGTTCCCCGTCCTGGCGCTGGTCTACGCGCGCCTGGCTCGCCGCGAGGAACGAACTGTCGCGCAGGCCTTCGGACCTGCATGGGACCAGTACGCCGCCACGGTGCCCGCCTACCGTCCGCGGCGGCCACCCCCCGCGACTCCCACTGACCGGCAGGGCGCTCCCGACACCCTGGGCGGCTGACGAGGTCACCGCTCCCCTC
>NZ_MWLL01000180.1 GCF_002198675.1 Kineosporia sp. R_H_3
CTCCCTCCAGCTCGTCGTCCCGACGACGGCGCCCCCCGCCCACCGGAGGACGTCCGCCGTGCCTGCGGCCATCGTCATGACCAGAGGACGCCCTGCCCCGCCCCCGGGTTGACACGACCGAACGTGCGTCTCGTTTCTACCGGCACGCAGGGCCCGCGGTCCACGCGACCGGGCATCGGCGGGGCATCCGCACACCATCTCCACACCCTCGCCGGTTCGCACTACGCTCACGGACCGTGAGCACCGACCCCATCAGCGCCCCGGACGTCGCCCCCGCCGACTGCCTCTTCTGCCGCATCGTCGCGGGCGAGATCCCGGCGAGCGTCGTCGAGCGCGGCGAGCGCGTCCTGGCGTTCCGTGACATCGACCCCAAGGCGCCGACCCACGTGCTCGTCGTCCCGCTCGAGCACCACCGGGACGTCACCGCGATCGCCGCGGCCGACCCGGCGGCGCTCGCCGAGCTCGTCGCGCTGGGCTCCCGGATCGCGGCCGCGGAGGCTGGCGGCCCGTACCGGCTCGTCTTCAACACCGGCGCCGAGGTCGGGCAGTCGGTGTTCCACGTCCACGGGCACGTGCTGGCCGGCCGCTCGTTCACCTGGCCGCCCGGCTGACGCTCCCTCCCGCACCGGTGACCGGAGGGCGAACGGTCCGGTCCGCCCGGTTCTCACCGGCGGGGTGTCGGCACCGGCGGTTAGCATGGTCGCAGCCGCCGGGGGTACCGACCAGGTACCGACGACGGCACGTCAGCGATCGTCACGAGAGCGAAGGGTGGTCGGCTCCCGCCACTCATGTCAGACCAGACAGCAGGCCAGAACCCTGCAGAGCGTGCCCCGGCCGACCGCCGGCAGCCCACCCACGCAGCCGTGCACCGGATCGTCGTGCCGCCCGAGGTGGCGATGGTGAGCCTGCTCGGCGCCCGTGACGAGATCCTGCGCGCCGTCGAGCACTCGTTCCCCCTGGCCGACATCCACGTCCGTGGCAACGAGATCACGATCAACGGCCCGTTCGGCGAGGTCGCCCTCGTCGAGCGGCTCTTCGACGAGCTCGTCACGGTGGTCGCGAGCGGCCAGCCGCTCACCGCCGACGCCGTGGAGCGCTCCGTCGGCATGCTCCGGCAGCAGACGAGCGAGCGGCCGGCCGACGTCCTCACGCTGAACATCCTCAGCAACCGGGGCCGCACGATCCGGCCCAAGACGCTGAACCAGAAGCACTACGTCGACGCGATCGACGAGCACACGATCGTCTTCGGGATCGGCCCGGCCGGTACCGGCAAGACCTACCTCGCGATGGCCAAGGCCGTGCAGGCGCTCCAGGCCAAGCGGGTCAGCCGGATCATCCTCACCCGGCCCGCCGTCGAGGCCGGCGAGCGGCTGGGCTTCCTGCCGGGCACCCTCACGGACAAGATCGACCCGTACCTGCGGCCGCTCTACGACGCCCTGCACGACATGGTCGACCCCGAGTCGATCCCGCGCCTCATGGCCGCCGGCACGATCGAGGTCGCGCCGCTGGCGTTCATGCGCGGCCGCTCCCTCAACGACGCCTTCATCATCCTCGACGAGGCGCAGAACACCTCGCCCGAGCAGATGAAGATGTTCCTCACCCGGCTCGGCTTCGGCTCGAAGATGGTCGTCACCGGCGACGTCACCCAGGTCGACCTCCCGTCGGGCACGCAGTCCGGCCTGCGCGTCGTCCAGGACATCCTCGACGGCATCGAGGACGTCAGCTTCAGCACGCTGACGAGCGCGGACGTCGTCCGGCACCGGCTCGTGAGCGACATCGTCGACGCGTACTCGCGCTGGGACGACGCCCGCCAGGCGAGCGCCCCGTCGGCCCCCGGGCCGCGCCCCGCGGGCCGTCCGGACGTCAGCGGCCGGCGACGGGACCGGCGCTGACGCCGTGCCCGGTCCGCCCTTGCGAGCCCTTCCCGCGCGTCGACCGCGACGCCGGCACCCGAGAACTGTGAGCATCCCCGCGTGAGCATCGAGGTCAACAACGAGACCGGCGTCGCCGTCGACGAGACGGAGATCGTCGCGCTGTCGCGGCACGTCCTCGCCGAGATGCGGGTGCACCCGCAGGCCGAGCTGAGCGTGATCCTCGTCGACGAGGCCGCCATGGAGCAGCTCCACATGCAGTGGATGGACGAGCCCGGCCCGACAGACGTGCTGTCGTTCCCGATGGACGAGCTGCGCCCGGGCAGCGACGAGGAGGAGTCGCCCGCGGGGCTGCTCGGCGACGTCGTGCTCTGCCCGCAGGTCGCGGCCAAGCAGGCGGAGACCGCCGGTCACACGACGCAGGAGGAGCTGCTCCTGCTGACGACCCACGGGATCCTCCACCTGCTCGGCTACGACCACGCCGAGCCGGACGAGGAGAAGGAGATGTTCGCCCTGCAGCGGCGGCTCCTCCTCACCTTCCTCGCGACGCGCGGACGACGGTGAGCACCCGGCCGTGAGCACCCCGACCGTCCGGCTCGTCGTCCTCTGCGTCGTCCTCGTCCTCGTCGCCGCGCTCCTCGCGGCGTCCGAGGCGGCCCTGTCCCGGGTCTCCCGCGGGCGCGCCGCCGACCTGCACGACGAGGGGCACCGCGGCGCGGCGGCCCTCGTTCGGGTCGCCGCCGACCCCGCGCCGACCCTGTCCGTCTCGGCGTTCCTGCGGATCCTCGCGATCACGAGCACGGGCGCGTGCATCCTCGTGCTCTACCTGACCCTGCTGCCCAGCCGCTGGCAGGCGGTGGCCGCCACCATCGGGACGGCGACCGCGGTCTCGTTCGTCCTCGTCGAGGTGGGCCCGCGCACCCTCGGCCGGCAGAACGCCGACCGGGTCGGCCTCGTCGCCGCCCCCGTGCTGCGGGCGCTGGCCCGGGTCCTCGGCCCGGTCGCCCGGCTGCTCGTGCTGCTCGGCAACGTCCTCACGCCGGGCAAGGGGTTCCGCGACGGCCCGTTCGCGTCGGAGGCCGAGCTGCGCGAGCTCGTCGACATGGCCGGTGAGAGCAAGGTCATCGAGGCCGACGAGCGGGAGATGATCCACTCTGTCTTCGAGCTCGGCGACACCCTGACCCGCGAGGTCATGGTGCCGCGGACCGCGCTCGTCTCCGTCGACCACGGCACGAGCCTGCGCGCCGCGATGTCGCTGTTCCTGCGGTCCGGGTTCTCCCGGGTGCCGGTCGTCGGCGACGGTCTGGACGACGTCCGCGGGATCATCTACCTCAAGGACGTCGCCCGCCGGCTCCACGAGCGGCCGGACGTCGCCGCGGGGGAGACCGTCGAGAAGGTCATGCGCGACCCGCTCTTCGTGCCCGACAGCAAGCCCGTCGACGACCTGCTCCGCGAGATGCAGCGGGACGCCGGGCACGTGGCGGTCGTCGTCGACGAGTACGGCGGCACCGCGGGCATCGTCACCCTCGAGGACCTCGTCGAGGAGATCGTCGGCGACATCGCCGACGAGTACGACCGGGACGAGCCCGACGTCGAGGACCTCGGCGACGGCGCGTTCCGGGTGCGCTCGCGGGTGCACATCGAGGAGGTCGGCGACCTCTTCGGCCTCGACCTCGAGGACGACGAGGTCGACACCGTCGGCGGCCTGCTCGCCAAGGCGCTCGGCCGGGTGCCGATCGCCGGGGCGACGGCCCGCGTCGACGGCCTCGAGCTCGTGGCCGACCGTTTCGAGGGACGCCGCAACCAGCTCGCGACGGTGCTCGTGCGCCGCGACCCGACCGTCGAGGACGACGAGGACGACGAGGAGCGCGACCGATGAGCAAGGGCGAGAACTCCAGCGGCGGTGCCGGTCGCAAGGGCGGCGGCCGCCCCGGCGGTTCGTCGGGAAGGGCCCGCAGGCCCACGGCCGCGGCCGGCAGCGGCGAGCGGGAGGGCGCGACCTACGGCCGCACCGGAAAGCGGACGACCGGGCGCGACATCGGCCCCCTCGAGCCGGGTCAGACCCCTACGGACGCAACGCTTCCCGCGTTCCGCTCGGGCTTCGCATGCCTCGTCGGCCGGCCGAACGCCGGCAAGTCGACGCTGACGAACGCGCTCGTCGGCGAGAAGGTCGCCATCACGTCGAGCCGGCCGCAGACGACCCGGCACACGATCCGTGGCATCGTGCACCGGCCGGACTCCCAGCTCGTGCTCGTCGACACCCCCGGCCTGCACAAGCCGCGGACCCTGCTCGGCGAGCGGCTCAACGACCTCGTGCGGGAGACGCTCCTCGAGGTCGACGTCATCGGCTTCTGCATCGCCGCCGACCAGGCCGTCGGCCCCGGTGACAAGTTCATCGCCGCCGAGCTCGCGGAGCTGCGCAAGCTGCGTCGCAAGCGCCCCGTCGTCGCGATCGTCACGAAGACGGACGCCGTCCAGAGCCAGGTCGTCGCCGAGCAGCTCCTCGCGGTGTCCCGGCTCGTCGACGCCGACGACATCGTCCCGGTGTCCGCGCTCGAGGGTTTCCAGGTCGACCGGCTCACCGACGTCCTCGTCAGCCACCTGCCCGACGGCCCGCCGCTCTACCCGGACGGCGACCTCACCGACGAGCCGGAGATCGTCATGATCGCCGAGCTCGTCCGCGAGGCCGCCCTCGAAGGCGTCCGCGACGAGCTGCCGCACAGCCTCGCCGTCGTCGTCGAGGAGATGAACCCCCGCGAGGGCCGCCCCGCCGACGACCCGCTGCTCGACGTCTACGTGCACGTGTACGTCGAGCGCGACTCGCAGAAGTCGATCGTCATCGGCAAGGGCGGCGCGCGCCTCAAGGACGTCGGCATCCGTGCCCGCTCGGGCATCGAGGCCCTGCTCGGCCAGCGGATCCACCTCGACCTGCGGGTCAAGGTCGCCAAGGACTGGCAGCGCGACCCGAAGCAGCTGCAGCGCCTCGGGTTCTGACGCGCGGGCCCGGATCGCGGGCGCCGGTGGTGTGGTCGGCCTCACCACGGGGTCGGCGCGCCGACGGCGGCGGGCCGGTCGATGATCGGTACGGGGGTGGATGACGTGCTGACGCTGGTGCGGGTCGTCGTCATGGTCGCGATGCTCGGGATCGTCCCGCTCGGGCTCGGACTCGTCGGCGGGCGCGGAGTCGAGGCGCTGCGCCGGGTCTGGTTCGGGCCGGCGCTCGTGGCCGCGGCCGCGCAGTGGCTGCCGCGCGGGGTGCCCACCGCGGTGCTCGCGGTGCCGTACCTCGCGCTCACCGGGGCGCTCGCCGGTGTCGCGGCCGTGCGCGCCTGGACCTACCTCGCGGACCGCTGGGCCGCCCGGGGCGCGGGGACGGCGCACCGGCGGTGGGTCGTCGAGGTGGCCGTGTGGACGGCGCTCGCGACCCCGGTGATCGGGGCGCTGGCGCTCGTCGCCGAGCGGGCGGGCGTGCGGCTGTTCGGGTTCCGGCTGTCGATCCTCGCGCTCACCGTCGCCCACTTCCACGTCGCGGGATTCGCGGCAGCGCTCGTCGCCGGTCTCGTCGCCCGGGCCACGGCCGCGGGAGCGCTCGGGACGACGGCCGCGCTGTGCGTGCCCGGCGGCACGCTCCTGGTGCTGCTCGGCTTCTTCGTCGGCGACGAGGTGGAGCTCGCCGGGGCCGTCGTCCTCACCGCGGGGATGTGGGCAGCGGGCTGGCTGACGTGGCGCGACGTCCGCCCGCAGAGCCCGGACCGGGTCACCCGGGGCCTGCTCGCCGTGTCCTCCGTCGTGCTCGCGGCGACGATGGTGCTCGCGCTCAGCTGGGCGCTCGGCGAGGCGACCGGTCTGCCGCACCCGTCGATCACGTGGATGGCGGCCACGCACGGGGTGACCAACGCGCTCGGGTTCGCGCTTTGCGCCGTCCTCGCCTGGCGCCGGCTCGGCGCGCGACCGCTGTGACGACGACGACCACACCGACCACACCGACCACCACGACGAAGGAGCGACGACCGATGGGCCTCGACGCAGTGCTCGCCCGCTCGCTCGCCGAACGACCCGGCTACCCGGACGTCGGCGCCACCCGGGCGGCCGCGCTCGACGGCGCACCGCTGCCCGCGGGGTGGAAGCACCTGCGGCACAGCGAGGTCGTCGGGTCGGGGGCGGCCGCGCTCGACGCCGCGGGGGAGTGCATCCGCGGCTGGGGGATGCACCGCGGCGCCGGGATCACCGTCACGGCGAGCGCCCCGGTCGCGGACGTCGGGGTGACGACCGTGTCCGGGATCGGCGTCGGCCCGCTGCGGCTCGCCGCGCCCTGCCGGGTGCTCTGGGTCGTCGACGAGCCGACCGTCCGCGGCTTCGGCTACGGCACGCTCGCCGGCCACCCCGAGACGGGGGAGGAGGCCTTCGTCGCCCGCCTCGGGGACGACGGCGAGGTCCGGATGACGGTGCTCGCGTTCAGCCGGTCCGGGCGCTGGTACACCCGGGCCGCCGGTCCGCTCGTGCGGGTCTTCCAGGCCGTCGCTGCGCGGGCCTACGTGCGCGCCGTCCGCCGCGCCTGCACGAGGTCCGCCGGCTCCTGAGGGGTGAGGACCTCCGCCCCGTCCTCGGTGATGGCGATCGTGTGCTCGCTGTGCGCCGTCCGGCAGCCCGTCGCGCTGCGCAGGGTCCAGCCGTCGGCGTCGGTGACGAGGCGGTCGGTGTCCGCCATGACCCACGGCTCGAGGGCGAGCATGAGCCCCGGCCGCATCGTGTAGCCGCGGCCCGGCCGCCCGGTGTTCGGCACGTGGGGGTCCTGGTGCATCGTCGACCCGATGCCGTGCCCGCCGAACTCGGTGTTCACGGGGTAGCCCGCCTCCGTGAGCACGGTGCCGATGGCGTGCGAGACGTCGCCGATCCGGGCCCCGGGGCCGGCCACCGCGATCCCCGCGCGCAGGGCACGCTCGGTCGTCTCGATGAGCTCGACGCTGCCGGCGGGCGCCGTGCCCACGACGAAGCTCACGGCGGAGTCCGCGGCCACCCCGCCGGTGGAGACGGCGAGGTCGAGGCTCAGCAGGTCGCCGTCCGCGAGGGCGTAGTCGTGCGGCAGCCCGTGGAGCACGGCGTCGTTGACTGACGTGCAGATGTAGTGGCCGAACGGTCCGCGGCCGAAGGACGGCTCGTAGTCGACGTAGCACGACTGCGCACCTGACCCGACGATGAGCTCCTGCGCCCAGCGGTCGATGTCCAGCAGGTTCGTCCCGACCGTCGTCCGGCTCCGCAGCGTCCGCAGGATGTCGGCGACGAGGGCGCCCGACTCCCGCGCCCTGGCCAGCTCGGTGGGGTTGAGGAGCTCGATCATGGGACGCCTTCCGCGCTGCCGGCCGCTGTCCCGGCCATCCTCCCCGACGGACGGCGCCGCCGCGGCCCGGCGAAAACCGCTCGCGCGCGCCCCGGGGGTGCTGCCTAGACTCCGCGGCATGCCGGGTTGACGCCGTGAACGCCCCGCAGCCTCCCGCCGGGCTGCCCCGAGGTCCCACGCGGAGAGCGCCACGCGCCGGGTGGGTCGCTGGTACGCGCTCGTCCGCGGTCTCGACGACGCGATGCCGATCTACCCGGTCTACGCGCTGCTCTTCAGCGAGACCGGGGTGTCGGACGCCGGTGTCGCCGGCCTGTTCGCGCTGTGGTCGCTCGCCGTCGTCGTCCTGGAGGTGCCGAGCGGCGCGTGGGGTGACGTCGTCGCCCGGCACCGGCTCGTCGCGGTCGCGGGTCTGGTGCGGGCGGCCGGGTTCGCGGTCTGGGTCGTCGCGCCGTCGTACCCCGCGTTCCTCCTCGGGTTCGCGCTGTGGGCGCTCGGCAGCAGCCTGATCTCCGGGACGCTCGAGTCCCACGTCCACGACGCCCTCGCGGTGCACGGCGCGCAGGGCGAGTACCGGCGCGTCGCCGGCCGTGCGCACGTCGCGTCCCTCGTCGGCATGATGCTCGCGACCGCGAGCGCCCCGCTGCTCCTCGCCGCGGGCGGCTACCTGCTCGTCGGCCTCGCGAGCAGCGTCGTGTGTCTCGCCTTCGCGGTCGCCGCGCTGCGGCTGCCGGACCCGGCGGCCTCCGGCTGGCGCCGGGCACCGATGGCGCTGCCGGACGACGCGGACCACGCGGTGGACGGCGCGCACGACCAGGACGACGAGGACGACGAGGACGACGAGGACGACGCGGCGGACGACGACCCCGAGCACCCGTGGCGCGCCTGGTGGCGCATGCTGCGGGACGGCGTCCGGGAGGCCGCGA
This sequence comes from Kineosporia sp. R_H_3, assembly GCF_002198675.1. Lineage (GTDB taxonomy): Bacteria > Actinomycetota > Actinomycetes > Actinomycetales > Kineosporiaceae > R-H-3. Next base: position 8,133 of record NZ_MWLL01000180.1, read on the forward strand.
CGCACCCGCCGGTCCGGCGGGCGGTGCTGCTCGCCTCGGTCGTCTGGGCGGCGCTCGCGCTCGACGAGTTCTTCCCGCTGCTGGCCCGCACCACGGGGTTCACCGAGCAGGTCGTCCCGCTCGTCATGCTCGCCGTCACCGCGGCCCAGGTCGTCGGCGCGTGGGCCGCGACCCGGCCCGGCGCCGACCGCCGGCTCGCGGTGATCTGCCTGACGTCGTTCGGCCTCCTCGCCGCCGGGTGCCTCGCCGCCACCGTGCCCGCCTGGGTGGCGATCAGTGCCGGCTACGGGCTCGGCCAGGCCGCCGTCGTCCTCGTCGAGGCACGGATCCAGGCGGTGGTGCGCGGTGCGGCCCGGGCCACGGTCACCTCGGTGGCCGGTCTCGGCTCCGAGGTGCTCTCCATCGGGCTCTACCTCCTGTGGGGGCTGGCCGCCGACCCCGCGGGCCGGCCCGCGGCGACCGCGCTCGTCACGCTCCCGCTGCTGCTCGCCGTCCCCCTGGCGCTGCGCAGGCCGCGGGCGGTGCAGGGGAGCGAGGCGGGTAAGTTCACGTCAGCTTGAGCTTCGTGACGAGGAGGGGCCGGATGCCGGGGGAGCGCGACGAGCTGCTGACGGTCGGGGCGGTCTCACGACGGTCCGGGGTGGCGCCGTCCGCGCTGCGGTACTACGAGAGCCGCGGGCTGCTCGGCGCGACCCGGACGGCGGGCGGGCACCGGGTCTTCCACCGCAGCGTGCTGCGCCGGCTCGCCTTCGTCCGGGCGGCCCAGAACGTCGGCCTCACTCTGGAGGAGATCGCCGACGCACTCGCCACCCTGCCCGCCGGCCGGACGCCGACGAAGGCCGACTGGGCGCGGTTGTCGCGGGCCTGGCGGGAACGGCTCGACGAGCAGATCGCGGCGCTCGAGAAGCTGCGCGACGGGCTCACCAGCTGCATCGGCTGCGGCTGCCTGTCGCTGCGCCGGTGCGCCCTGTCCAACCCCGCGGACGAGCTCGCCGCGACCGGCCCCGGGGCCCGGTACCTGTCACCGGTGCTGCGTCGTCCGCCCCTCGGGCCGGGCCGCCCGGGCGGGGGCGGGAACCCTAGTGGAGCAACGCGTCCCGCCGGGTGATACCGGTGCGCTGCCATCCGTTCGGATGACCCCGCGACGGCCGTTCGGGTGATCGGCGCCCCCGAGCATTAGGGGGTCACATCCCCTCCCTGGGCTGGCAACATCAACATCAATCCGCATGAGGTCTGTCCAGACCCTCCCGCGAAGGGGCGATAGGCCGAACGGCTGGGTATCACACGAACCCCTGCGAGGCCTCCGAACCACTGCGCACCATCGGCACCAGGACATGTTCCACCGATCCACCCGCACCACCACCCGAACCACGCACCACGCACCACCACCGCCCACGGCGGCGCGACGGGGAAGGTCGCGCACCGGGGGCAGCACCGTCCCGTCGGGGGACGGGGCAGGGCATGAGCCGACCGTCCGGCCGAGGAGCCTGCGCGCTCCTCGGCCTGATGCGTCGTGCCTTCATAAGGGGCTGGCATGAGCGCAGGGGCGCGCGTCGTCGAGCACTTCAACCACCACCGGACCAGGGCCGTCGTCGGCTTCGTGCTGTGCGCGATCGTCGCGCTGACCGGCGCGAACCTCGCCGCGGGCTACGCCCGCGCCGCGACGCCGGTGGGCGCCGGCTTCACGGTGACCTCCGGGGACCTGACCTACATCCTCAAGCAGATCAAGATCTCGGAGCGGCACGCCCGGGCCTACCTGGGCACCGACGGGTCGATCCCGACCAACCCCGACAAGGCCAACGACCCCTGGTACTGCCAGTCCCTCGTCGGCCCGGCCGCCGACCAGATCCCCGACCGGCTCACCGCCTACGGGCTGCGCACCGTCGACGGCGCGTGCAACAACCTCTTCGCGGGCCGGGAGACCTACGCCGCCGCGGACCAGCCCTTCCCGCGTCTCGTCGCGCCGCTGTTCCAGGACGCCGAGGGCAGCCCCGCCGGGTTCCCGCCCGCCACCTCCACGTCGTACAAGCAGAAGAACCAGGGCAACGTCGTCTACGACAGCGAGCCCCGCACCATCAGCAACCTCATCGCCGACCAGACGGTGACGAACCCGGCCGCCGTGGACGCCGCGCTGCACCCGGCCCGCTCGCAGAGCCCGGACCCGAGCGCCATCCCGTGCGACAGCAACGGGCTCCCGACCGGCTGCACGCCGCCCGGCAAGACGCTCTTCATCCCCAACATCACGACGGACGTCGGCCTGTCGCCGCCCTACAACAGCTTCTTCACGTTCTTCGGCCAGTTCTTCGACCACGGCGTCGACCAGACCGTGAAGGGCAGCGGCACGGTCTACGTGCCGCTCGCCGCCGACGACCCGCTGCGGACCGTCGGCCCGGACGCGAAGCCGAACACCGGCGACGAGGTGCCGAGCAGCCGTGCGTTCATGGTGCTGACCCGCGCCCAGAACCAGCCGGGCCCGGACGGTCAGCTGAACACCTCGGACGACGTCCAGGACGCCGACAACACCGACAGCCCGTGGATCGACCAGTCGCAGACGTACACGTCGCACGCGTCGCACCAAGCGTTCCTGCGGGAGTACGTCCAGACCGCGACGAAGAGCCCGGTCACGACGGGCGAGTTCCTCACCGGTCTCGGCGCGGGCGCCACGTACACCGGGTCGCCGGACATGCGCGGCGGCATCTCGACGTGGGCCGCCGTCAAGAAGCAGGCGCACGACCTGTTCGGCATGCGCCTCACGGACCGCGACGTCCTCGACGTCCCGATGCTCCGCACCGACCCGTACGGCAACCTCGTGCTCGGCCCGAACGGCCTGCCGCAGTACGTGACGACGGGCGGCACGTTCGTCGAGGGCGTCCTCGACGACCCGGCGACGACGGCCGACGAGACGGTCCCGGTGCCGGCGGACGTCGTCCACTTCGACACCCCGTTCCTCACGGACATCGCGCACAACGCCGACCCGAGCAAGCAGGACACCAACCACAACGGCGTGCCGGACACCTGGCCGACGCCGGACACCGACTCGGACGCCTCCGCGCCCGGCGCGCCCCAGGCCGCCGGCACGTACGACGACGAGCTCCTCGCCTCGCACTTCGCGTGCGGTGACGGGCGCTGCAACGAGAACATCGCCCTGTCGGCCGTGCACCAGGTGTTCCACTCGGAGCACGACCGGCTCGTCGAGGAGTTCGACACCAAGACGCTGCCGGCGAGTGCGGACCTGCAGGCGCTGTACCAGGCGACGAACTGCGCCGTCGGCTGCGCGACGAACGACCCGGCGCGGCCGACCACCTTCACCTACGGCGAGCGGCTCTTCCAGGCGGCGCGCTTCGTCACGGAGATGGAGTACCAGCACCTCGTCTTCGAGGAGTTCGGCCGCAAGGTGCAGCCGGCGATCCGGGTGTTCCACGTCTACTCGCCGGACGTGAACCCCGCGGTCAAGGCCGAGTTCGCGCACGCCGTCTACCGGTTCGGGCACTCGATGCTCGACGAGGACGTCGCGCGGTACGACGAGCTCGGCAACGGCTCGAAGGTCGACAACTCGCTGCCCCTGCTCACGGCGTTCCTCAACCCGCCGGAGTACTTCGACAAGGCACCGGGGACGGCGTACACGCCGCAGGCGGCCGCGGGCGCGATCGTCATGGGCTCGGTCGACCAGACGGCCAACGAGATCGACGAGTTCGTCACCGAGGCGCTGCGGAACAACCTGCTCGGGCTGCCGCTCGACCTTGCGACGCTCAACCTGGCCCGCGCCCGGGACGCCGGCGTCCCGCCGCTCAACCGGTTCCGGCGGGCGCTGAACGCCGAGACCGGTGACCCGCAGGTGGCGCCGTACGAGAGCTGGGCGGACTTCGGCCAGCACCTCAAGCACTCGTCCAGCCTGGTGAACTTCGTCGCCGCCTACGGCACGCACCCCTCCATCACGAGCGAGACGACGCTGGCCGGGCGCCGCGAGGCCGCGCGCCTCATCGTCGACCCGCTGCCGACCGACGTGTCGCCCCCGGACGCCCAGGCGTTCCTCTTCGGCGCCCGGTACAACGGCGTGGACGCCGGCCCCGGCCAGGACGGCCTGCCCGGGACCGACTGCGACACGGCGACCCCGTCGCCGGAGTGCGCGGACAACACCCCCGCGGTCCCGGCCAAGGACTGGACGAACGACGCGGACGGCGTGACGACGACCGGGCTGGACGACGTCGACCTGTGGATCGGCGGCCTCGCCGAGCAGACGAACATCAACGGCGGCCTCCTCGGCTCGACGAACAACTACGTCTTCCAGATGCAGATGGAGCTGCTCCAGGAGAGCGACCGGTTCTACTACCTCGGCCGCACGCCGGGCATGAACCTGCGCAGCCAGCTCGAGGGCAACTCGTTCGCCGAGATGATCATGCGGAACACGACGGGGACGCACACCCTCAAGGCCGACGTGTTCGCGACCGCCGACTGCAAGTTCGAGCTGAAGAACCTCGCCGGCACGGTCGCCGGCTGGGACGCGGACGGCGCGAACGTCACGGACGACCCGAACAGCGAGTGCGACGAGCGCAAGCTCCTCGTCCGCAGCCCGGACGGCACGCTCGCCTACAAGCAGAACAACAACGGCGTCGACCCGCCGGGGATCAACGGCCAGGCCGTCTACAACGGGACGGCCGGCGTCGACCGGGTCAAGGGCGGCGTCGACAACGACACGGTGTGGGGCGACGAGGGCGACGACGTCATCGACGCCCAGGGCGGTGACGACGTCGTGCTCGGTGGCGACGGTGACGACAAGATCACCGACTTCGGCGGCCTCGACGTCCTCAAGGGCGGCCCGGGCGACGACGCCATCGACGCCGGCCCGGGTGACGACATCATCATGGGCGGCGACGGCAGCGACCTCGTCAACGGCGGTGCGAACGACAACGAGACGTTCGCCGGCGAGGGCAACGACTTCATCCTCGGCGGTCAGGGCGCGGACGTCGTCTTCGGCGACGGCGGGGACGACTGGATCCAGGGCGGCTCCGGCCAGGACCTGCTCCAGGGCGACCACGGGGCGCCGTTCTTCGACGACCCGGGCGAGACGATGCCGGGCAACGAGGTCTTCGTCGGCCAGGTCGGCGAGAACGACTACGACGGTGAGGGCGGCGACGACCTCATGGCCCAGAACGCCGCGATCGACCGCAACGCCGGTTCGGCGGGCTTCGACTGGGCGTTCCACCAGTACGACACCGTCGGGGCGGACGACGACCTCGAGATCAACCGCAACCTCGGCCCGCTCCCGCTCCAGGTCGTCGTGAACCGCGACCGCTGGGACGAGATGGAGGCCGACTCCGGGTCGCGCTTCAACGACACCCTCCGGGGGTCGACGGTGGCGCCGAAGGACATCGCCGGCGGCGGCTTCAGCGGCTGCAACGCGCTCGACCCCACCGGCGTCGCCCGGATCACCGGTCTCGACCGGCTCGTGCAGGTCTTCCCGACCGAGCTGCCGCCGCTCGTCGCGGCGTCCGCGGCGGGGCGCTGCCCGCTGACCGGTGCGCCGGACCCGGCGAACCCGGGACCCGCGCCGAAGAACGGCGAGGGCATGGTGTGGGCCGAGGGCGACATCCTCCTCGGCGGCGCCGGCAGCGACCTGATCCAGGGCCGTGCCGCCGACGACATCATCGACGGCGACCACGCGCTCCAGGTCCGCATCAGCGTCCGGACGCTCGGCAACGACGGGAAGCCGACGGCCACCGAGCTCGGCTGGACCGACCTCATCGAGGGCAAGAACAAGAAGTCGGGCGGCACCTTCGGGCCGGGCACGACGGCGAGCACCACGCTCCAGCAGGCGATCTTCTCCGGCGCCGTGAAGCAGGCCCAGCTCGTCGTCGTCCGTGAGCTCGTCGACCCGGCCGGTGCCGCGATGGGCGTCACGGCGTCCACCGGTGCGGCCGGGGACTGCGACCTCGGCGCCGCCGCGACGAACTGCGACATCGCGATGTTCTCGCAGCCGTCGACGAGCTACCAGATCCGCACCAAGGCCGACGGCTCCGTCATCGTCACCCAGCTCGGGGTCGTCGGCGGCGGTGGCGGCGGTGGCGGTGGCGGTGG
>NZ_MWLL01000181.1 GCF_002198675.1 Kineosporia sp. R_H_3
GCCACCACCGCCGCCACCGCCACCGCCGCTCGCACCCGTCACGGTGACGGTGAGCGTCGAGGAGCCGATCGGGACGCCGTCCGCCGAGGCCGTCAGCACGAAGTTCACCGTGCCGTTGGAGGCCGTCTTCGGGACGGTGACGACGACGTCCGGCGTCACCGTGCTGCCGTACGGGACCGACGCGTAGGACGTCGGCGAGGTCGTGACCCACGACGCGGCGCCGGCGACGTCCGCGGTCACGCCGACGTGCACGTCGAAGGCCACCGTCGGGGTGCCCGTGACGAGCGGGACGAGCTGTGCGGCGAGATCCGTGCCGCCGACGAAGCCGCGCGAGGGACCCCCGGCGAGCAGTGCGAGGTTCTGGTAGCACGGCAGCGACGCCGAGAGCGCTCCCGGCTCGAGCACCATGAACAGCCCGATCCCCCGGCCCGCCAGGCCGTCCGGGCCCGCGAGCTCGGCCTTCGTGACGTAGCCGTGCGGGTCGCTGCTGACGTCGATGCACCCAGCGGCCCCGGACCGGCCGGCGCCGTGCGGCTCGGCGTCGCTGAGGACGACGAGGAGCTTCGCGGCGCCTGCCGGGGTGGTGTCCCAGCCGACGGCGGGGTCCGCCGCGGCCGCCTGGTGGAACAGGAGGTTGTGCGCCTCCGGGGCGTCGGCGCCCCCGCCGGCGGCGAGCCGGCCGAGCGCCGCGGTGACGGCCGCGCCGTCCGTCGTCATCGGCTGCTCGATGGCGGACTCGAGCGGGGCGTCGGTGGAGTCCCGGAACTGCACCACCGAGAAGCGCGCCCCGGGGATCACGGCCTGCACGCCCGCGACGAGGGCGGCGGCGTCGTCCCGGGCCTGGAGGATGCCGTCGGCCATGCTGCCCGTCGTGTCGACCGCGAGCTCGACGTCCACGGCGGACGGCGTCGGGCGCGGCGGAGGCACCGGGACCTGCACCGACAGGCGCGTGGTCGCGGAGCTGCCCGCCTTGACGGTCAGGCCGGGCAGCGTCGTCGGACTCACCCCCGCCTGGGCACCGGTGGCACCGACGGCGGCGGACAGCACAGCCAGGACGAGCACGGACAGGGCGTGTGAACGCCGCGGGACCGATGGACGCATGGGACTCCTCAGGAGCTGCCCCAGGTGCGGCACCACCGGTCCCCGAGCGGTGGCGCACCGAAGCGATGAGCGAACAGTTGAGCGGACTGTTGTCTTGCGTACGCAATGCGTAGCGATGAGAACGGCGGATCCGGTGCGCGACGCGAGGGTCGTAGGACGAAGGTCCAATCCGCGAAACGGGCGGATCGGGTGGATCGACGTCGGTGCCGGGGCCGGGCGGGTGACGGACGGCGGCGCTACCGTCGGCCCGCACCTCGTCGTCCGACCGCACGCCAGGAGGCAGCCGTGGGAATGCTCGACCGGCTCGACGTCGACGGCACGAGCGTCGTCCTGCGGACCGCGACCGACGACGACCTGCCGGCGCTCGTCGCGATGATCGCCGCCGACCAGCACGCGAGGATGCGGGACGGGATCCGGGACGACGCCGACCTCGCGCGGTACCGGGCGGCGCTGCACGCGATCGACGCGGACCCGGCGCACCTGCTCGTCGTCGCCGAGGTCGACGGGCTGCTCGTCGGGACGTTCCAGCTGTCGTTCCTCCCGGGGCTCGCGCGGCGCGGGTCGCTGCGGGCACAGATCGAGGCGGTGCGGCTCGACGGGGCGGTGCGCGGGCGGGGGCTGGGGACGGCGCTCATGCGGTGGGCGATCGAGGAGTCCCGGCGGCGGGGCTGCTCCCTCGTGCAGCTGACGACGGACAAGCGGCGGTCGGACGCGCACCGGTTCTACGAGCGGCTCGGGTTCGTGGCGTCGCACGAGGGGATGAAGCTCTTACTCGATGCTTCACTCTCGAACTAATGTTCGACATAGACGGTAGTCTGCAGTAGCATCGGATCATGGTCGAGACACGTTGGCAGCACTCCAGCTCGGGCGGTGACACCGAGCGATCGGGTGCCGACCACCCGCTGCCTCTCGATCCGTTCGGTGGCGAGATCCGCTTGAGTGCAGTCGACCTCGCAAGCTGCCCCAGCGACGACGACGAACTGCAGCGGGCGGCCGCCGGCGCTCACGCCGAGCGGCTCGTCGACGAGCTCTGGGCCGATCCCGTTGCGGCACAGCGGGACTGGGACCTCGAACTCGCCGCCTTGTACGCACAGGTCGCTGCAGGCGACCTACGGGACGCGGTCGAGCGGCGGGTCGTGCTGGACGGGGCGCCCGGCGCCGCGGCACTTGCCGCGGTCCAAGAGGTGCTCGACGGGTCGGTCGCGTGGACGGCGGAGCAGGCCGCGGTCGACGGGTTCGTCGACGAGTTGCAGGACGGTGCGGTCGCGGGGTTCGCGGCCGCCCGGCGCCTGGAGGGGCACGCGCTGTGGTTNCGTCGACGAGTTGCAGGACGGTGCGGTCGCGGGGTTCGCGGCCGCCCGGCGCCTGGAGGGCCACGCCCTGTGGTTGCAGGTCGGCCTGGCCGCGAAGGTCGTCACGGCCTGGACCGGGCGGACCCGGTCGTTGCCGCGCCGGACCAGTTCGGGGCGGCTGGTGATGGACGACCAGGATGTCCTGGTCGATGGTGCGGTCGCCGTGGAGTTGGCGGTGGCGGCGGGGATCACCCAGAGCAGGGCCCATGCGCTCCTCGACGCCGCGACCGCGTTGATCCTCGAGGCGAAGCTCCCGATGACCGCACAGGTCCTGCGGCAGGGTCGGTTGGACTGGCCCCGGCTGCGGATGATCGTGTCCCGCACCCGGGAGCTCACCGTCGAGGCCGCACGAGCCGTCGAACGCCTCGTGTACGCGACCCGCGGGGTGCTGGACGGTGGGACCGGTCGTTTCGACACCGCCCTGACCGCCGCGTCCCTCGCTGTGGACGCGGCGGTCAGGGNTGCTGGACGGTGGGACCGGTCGTTTCGACACCGCCCTGACCGCCGCGTCCCTCGCTGTGGACGCGGAGGCTGAGGTGAGGCGTCGGCGGCGGAACCGGAAGGGTCGCCGGGTGAGCATCCAGACCGCAGACGACGGCGCCGCCCTGTTCACCGCCGTCGGCCCGGGTGAGGCGATCACCGCCGCCTACAACGGTCTGGACGCGGCGGCCAGGTATCTGCGCCGGCACGGCGACCCACGGACCCTGGACCAGTTGCGGCACGACCTGTTCGTGACCGGCTGCACCAGCGGCTACCTCCCGGTCCCCGCCGACGTGCTGCCGGTCCCGCCCGGCTGCGTCCCCGATGACGGCACAGCACCGGCGGCCACGGCTCCGGTCCCCGAGACCGGCACGTTCGGGACTGACAGTGGTCCGTCGGAGAACGGTGACGACGAGTCCGCGCCGGCGTGGTTCACCAGCACCTGGCCCGACGTCCAGGTCACCGTCAACGTCACCGTGTCCGCCGAGACCTTGATGGGCCTGGTCGACGACCCCGGCACCCTGCAGGGGTACGGGCCGATCCCCGCCGACGCCATCCGCGACCTGGTCACCAACGGTGTCTTCCGGTGCGTGGTCGTGGAGGGTGAGCACGGCACCGTCCTCGGGGTCGGGAAGAGCACCTACACGCCCGGGTACGTCGCGAGTGAACGGTTGAAGCTCCTGGTCGAGCACGCCTACCCGACGTGCACCGGGCCCAACTGCGGGAAAGCGGCCTGGCGCTGCGACCTCGACCACCAAACCCCCTACGGCCACGGCGGCGCCACGTGCGAGTGCAACACCCGCCCGTTGTGCCGCGCCTGCCACCGGCTCAAGACCGCCGGACTCCTCGTCCCGCAGCAACGCCACCACCCCGGCGATCCACCGGGCACGACCCTGTGGACCACCCGCACCGGACGCACCTGGACCGTGCTCCCGCACGCCCCGCTGCCACCGCGCTCTGCGGTGCAGGTGGCGTCGGACGGAGCCACTCGCCGTCCGGTCCCGGCAGCCACGGCGGACGAACCTCCACCGTTCTGACCGGCCACGTGTCCCGCCCGCGATCTCCGCTCCGCGTGCGCTGTCCGGGGTGGACCGAACGAGCGGCACAATGGCGCATGATGCCTGCGCTGCACACCGGTGACGCCGACACGCTCGCCACCATCGACGAGATGGTCGCGGCCAATCTGGCGGTGCTCGGCGACCGGCTCGTCGGCGTCTACGTGTACGGCTCGCTCGTGACGGGCGACTTCGATCCCGTCGTCAGCGACATCGATCTCGTTGCTGTGCTCACCGACGCGCTCGACGTCGGCGACTACGACCCGCTGCGTGCCGCGTACGCGGGTGTCACCGCCGCCCACCCGCGGTGGCACAACCGCGTCGAGCTCGCCTACATCCCGCTCGCCGAGCTGCGCACCTACCGCGCCGACTACGAGCAGCCGATGTTCAGTCACGGCGACGGCTTCGAGGTCTGCACCGTCGGGGTCGACTGGCTGTTGAACCGCGAGACGCTTCGTCGCTGCGGTGCTGCGCTGTACGGACCCGAGCCCGCACGCCTCATCGACCCGCTCCCACCAGCCGCTGTGACGGAGCTCGTCCGCGAGCTCGCCGTCATGTGGCGCGACTGGGTCGCCGGCGACGTCGCGCCGCTCGGGTACCTCGGCTACCGGGCCTACGCGGTGCTCACGCTGTGCCGTTGCGCCTACACATCGGCACACGGCGGCGCCGTGACGTCCAAGCGCGCCGCAGCAGCGTGGGCAGCGGTGAGGCATCCGGCCTGGGCTCCGCTCCTGGCGCGTGCGCTGGAGATCTACGGCGCAGGTGGCGGGCCCGGCCCCGACGACGTCCTCCCCGTCCGCGACGTGCGGCGCTTCTCGACGGCAGTCCTCGCCGACGCGGTGCGGTAGCGCCCGCCGCGGGAGGAGCGCCCAGGACCCGGCCATGGCCGACCCGATCAGCACCTCGACGGCCGCGTGCTCGCCCGGCACTACTACGCGGACGCCGTCGCCCCACTGCTCCGTACCCACCGGCCGGGGCTGCTGCACGCCGCCGGACGGCTCGGGTCCGGGTCCGGGCCCCGGGTCCGGGTCCGCGAACCTCAGCCGACGCCGCCGTCACGCATCCGGTCCGCCCGCGCCGGCGGCGGGATCGCCTCCGACCACGTCGGGAAGGACTGGCCTTGGCCACAGACGGGGCCGACCAGGCGCCTCGGCCGTGCGGCCGGTCGAGAGCACCGGCGGTCGCCTGCGGACCGCCCGTGGCACGCCGGAGGAGTCCGCGCCCCGCTCGTGGCCGACCAGGTGTGCACCAACCCGGCCCTGGCATGACGCCGTGTGCGTGTAGGCCGCTACCCCGGTGACATCGCCGACGGCGAACGTCCGCCGGCTCGGACACCGTCTGCCCGACACCGCCCACGCAGGTGGCGTGTGACGGAACCCTTCGCTGTCAGTCCTTCCCCGGCAGGCCCCTCCCGGCAGGCGATGGCGCGGCCCCGCCGGTGCGCACCGCGCGCGGGGCAGCCCGCCGCCGGCGGCCATGATGGGCGAGATGGCGACGAGGGAGAGGCTGCGCGACCGTCCGGGCTTCCGCGGCTTCTGGGCCGCGGCCACCGTGTCGGCCTTCGGCAGCTACGTCACCACGCTGGCGGTGCAGGTCGTCGTCGTGGTGACGTTGCACGAGGGCGCGACCGCGGTCGGGCTGGTGAGCTCGGCCCGGTGGTTGCCCTACCTGCTGGTCGGGCTGCTCGTCGGGGTGCTGGTCGACCGGTCCCGGCGACGGGGGCTGTTGGTGGGCGCCGATCTCGGACGCGCGGCGCTGCTCACAGCGATCCCGGTGCTCGCGGTGACCGGGCACCTGTCGATCGCTCTGCTCATGGTGGTCATGGCGGGGTTCGGCCTGCTCTCGCTCGTGCACGACGCCGCGTCGCAGTCGCTGGTCCCTCGGCTGGTGCCGGCCCGGCTGCTGACGCGGGCCAACGCCCGGCTGGACCAGAGCGATGCGGTGGCGCAGACCTCGGGACCGGCCCTGGCCGGTGCCCTCGTCTCGGTGCTCACCGCGCCGTGGGCGGTGCTGGTGGACGCCGTGAGCTACCTCGCGTCCGGACTGCTCCTGCTCCGCGTCCCGGTCGAGGAGCCTCCGTCACCACCCCGTTCGGGACGCGGGGTCGCCCGTGAGGCGGCGGAGGGGCTGCGGTGGATCTACGGGCACCCGGTCCTGCGGCCGCTCGCCCTGAGCGCCCACGGCTGGTTCCTCAGCTCGGCCGCCGCGGGCGCCGTCCTGCCGCCGTACGCCCTGCGGACACTGGGCCTGAGCCCCTTCGGGTTCGGGCTCGCCCTCGCGGTGGGCGGCGTCGGGGGACTGCTCGGCGCCCTGATGGCGGCGCGCCTCGGCTCGGACCTGGGCACGGGCCGGGTGGTCGTCGGCGCCCGGGTGACGACGGCGGCCGCCTGGGCGCTGGTCGCGCTGAGCACCGAGGGCTGGCCCGGCTGGCTGCTGCTCGGCCTCGGGCAGCTGGTGCTCGGCCTGTCGATGGGCGCCGAGAACGCGAACGAGATGGGCTACTGGCAGGCGGTGACGCCCGACCGTCTGCAGGGCCGGACGAACGCCACGAGGCGTTCGGTCAACCGGGCGATGATCGTGGTCGGCGCGCCGCTCGGCGGCCTGCTGGGTGACGCGTTCGGCTTCCGGACCGTGCTCGCCGCGGCCGCCGTCGGCTTCCTGCTGAGCGCGCTCGGCCTCGGGATGAGCGGGTTCCGCCGGGTGCGGCTCCCGCTTGAGCACCCCTGACCGACCGCAGGGCATCAGCGGCCGGGCGTTGCAGTGGTCCGGCGCAGTGGTCCGGCGGATCCTCAGCGGCCGCCGCGCACCCGGTCCGCGAGCTCCTGCGCGGGCGGCCGGATCGCCTCCGACCACGTCGGGAAGGCCCGCACGTGGTCGGCGAGGACGTCGACCGTGATCCGGGCCCGCACGGCGAGCGCGAGCTCGCCCGCCCAGGAGTCCGCGTCCGGCCCGACCGCGGTCGCGCCGACGAGCACGCCGGACGCCGCGTCGCAGACCAGTTCCAGCCGACCCTCGGAGCGCTCCTCGAGGAAGGCCCGTGCGGTGCCGCCCACGTCGAACCGTGCGCACAGCACCTCGGGGTCCGGCGAGCCGTCGGGACCGGCCGCCGTCCGGCCGACCGAGAACACCGGCGGCTGCGTGTAGACCGCCCGCGGGACGCCCGAGTAGTCCGAGTCGCGGCCCCGGCCGAGCAGGTGCGCCGCGACGACCCGGCCCTGGTACGACGCCGTGTGCGTGTACGGCGCGACCCCGGTGACGTCCCCGACGGCGAAGACGTCCGGCAGCCCCGCCCCGTCCGCACCGACCACCCGGCAGCGGCCGTCGACGTCGACCGGTGACCCGTCGTCGACCTCGACGCCGAGCACGTCGAGACCCAGCCCCGCCGTCCGCGGCGCGCGGCCGGCCGCGACGAGCACCCGGTCCGCCTCCACCGTCGACCCGTCTGACAGGTGCAGGAGCAACCCCTTGCCCGGCAACGGTTCCGCGCGCTCGGCGCCGGCCCCGGTCCGGACGTCGACCCGGACGGCGCGCAGCGCCTCCGCGACCGCGTCGCTGACCCAGCCGGGCTCCTTGCCGAGCAGCGAGCCCTCGGGTTCGACGAGCGTCACGGCGACCCCGAACGACGCGTACACCTGGGCCAGCTCGCAGCCCACCGCCCCGCCACCGAGGACGACGAGACGCTCCGGCAGCAGCGGGGACGACAGCGCCTCGTCGCTCGTCCACGTCGGGACGCCGTCCAGGCCGTCGACCGGCGGCGGGACGGGGGCGCTGCCGGTCCCGAGCACGAGGGCCCGGCGCCAGCCGATCCGCCGCACCCCGCCCGCCGCGGCCTCGACGAGGACGGTGCCGCCACCGGCCGTCCCCCGACCGACGACCCGGCCGCGGCCGCGCAGGAGCGTCACCCCGGCCTCGGCGAGCGACGCCGCCGTCGACGCGTCGTCCCGGTGCTCGGACGCCTCGTCCCGGCGCCGGACGGCGTCCGCCCAGGCCTGCTCGTGCCGCGCCCCGCCGCCGGGCCCCGCCTCCCGCTCCACGTCGCGCCGGTGCCGGCCGGCCGCGAGCAGCAGCGCCTTGCTCGGCACGCACGCGACGTACGGGCACTCGCCGCCGACGAGGCCGCTCTCGACGACCGCGACGCTCCGGCCCGCTCCCGCGAGCGCCTGCGCGACGACCTCGCCGCCCGAGCCGGCACCGATGACGACCGCGTCGAACACCGCGTCGCCGACCTCGTCCTGAGTCATTCCCGCATGGTCCCCAGGCCCGCCCTGGCGTGCCCGTCGAGTCGCCAGGTGCGGCCGTCGTGACGCGGGCGGTGCCCGAAGTGTCCGCCTCGATGTGCCCCCGGCCGCGAACCGTGTTGGCCTGTCATGGACGGCGCCACCCGGTGCCGCCGGACGGAGAGGTGAACCGACATGGGCATCGACGACAAGGCTGCGAACAAGGCCGACGAGCTGACGGGCAAGGCCAAGGAAGGTCTCGGCCGCGCGACCGACAACGAGCGTCTCGAGTCCGAGGGCCGCGCCGACCAGTCCAAGAGCGACATCAAGCAGGCCGCGGAGAAGGTCAAGGACGCGTTCAAGCGCTGACCTGCACCGAGCACGACCCGCACGACCCGCACGAGAACCACGACGGCACCGGGGCTCCCGCACCGGTGCCGTCGTCGTGCTCTCAGGCCGCGCGCCGGCCCTGCTGCTCGCCGCGGACGGCCTCGACCATCTCGCGCAGGATGTCGTCCCATGGGGTCGGCTCCAGGTGCAGAGCGGCGCGGGCGGCGCTGGAGTCCATGACCCAGGGCCGCTCGTGCTGGTGCATCACCTCGGGCAGCTCCCGCAGGAACGGCACGAACGCCCGGCCGGCGGACCGGACGACGGCGGGGATCCGCCGGACGCCGACCGCGGGCACCCCGGCGACCCGGCACATGTCCTCGACGACCTGCCGAACCGGCACGGCGTCGTGCGACGGCACGTGCCAGGGCCGGCCCCAGGCCTGCTCGGTCGCGGCGGCGGCGACGAGGGTGCGGGCGACGTCACGGGTCGCGGTCCAGGTGTGGACGACGTCCGGCTCACCGAGCACGTAGGCCGCCTTGCCCGCGAGCATCCGCCGCAGCGTGCCCTCGGTGATCTGGCTCTGCGCGTGCGGCCCGAGGTAGTCCGAGCCGCGGACCTCGGTCACCCGCACCCGGCCCGCCTCGTGCGCCGCGAGCGCGTCGAGCCACATCTGCCGCCGCACCCGCCCCTTCGTCCCGGTCGCCGCCATCGGCGTGCTCTCGGTCATGGGGGCGTCGACCGGTCCGTAGACGTAGAGGTTGGAGACCGTGGCGAGTACCGCGCCGGCCGACTCCGCGGCCTCGAGCAGCGTCGCGGCGATCGGCGGCCAGTCGGTCGCCCAGCGGTGGTACGGCGGGTTGACGCAGTTGTAGAGCGCGGTCGCGCCCCGGGCGAGGTCGGTGAGCCGGGCGCCGTCGGCGGCGTCCGCCGCGACGAGCTCGACGCCGGCCCGGCGTGGCCCGGAGCCGGAGCGGGTGACGACCCGGACGGCGTGCCCGGCGTCCGCGAGGAGCCCGGCGACCGCCGTCCCCACCGCCCCGGCACCGACGACGACGTGGAGCTGCTGCTGCGACATGACCCGATCCTCTCGACTGTTCGATCAATGCTCCAAAACAAGAGCACTGCTCTCTGTGGAAGAGCATGCGCCCGATCGAGACACAAAGTCAAGAGCGGTGCTCTCGGTTGTTGTCAGTGCTCACGCGGCGGGCCATCATGAGGACGTGCCGCAGAACGAGAGCGTCGAGGACCGGCCCGTGCTGGGCGTCCGGGCCCGGGCCAGGGTCGAGCTGACCCGCGCCATCGTCGAGACCGCCCGCCGCCATCTCGCGCAGGACGGCCCGGCGAACCTGTCGCTGCGGGCCGTCGCGCGCGAGCTGGGGATGGTCTCCTCGGCGGTCTACCGCTACGTGCCGAGCCGCGACGACCTGCTGACGCTGCTCATCATCGAGGCCTACGACGCGCTCGGCGCCGCCGCCGAGAAGGCCGAGGCCAAGGTGCCGCGCACCGACCTCGACGCGCGCTTCGTCGCCGTCGGGCGCGCCGTCCGCGCCTGGGCGATCGAGCACCCGCACGAGTACGCGCTCATCTACGGCTCACCCGTGCCGGGGTACGCGGCCCCGCAGGACACCATCGCGCCGGCCACCCGGGTGCCGACGATCCTCATCGGGATCCTCGCCGACGCGGTGGCGGCGGGGGTCTACGACCCGGCCGCCGCGCCCGGGGTCCCGGCCGCCGTCCGTCGCTCGCTCGGCCCGGTGCGGGCCGCGATCCCGGACGTCGTGCCCGACGACCTCGTGGTCCGCGGCCTCATGGCGTGGAGCACGCTGCTCGGCCTGGTCTCCATGGAGCAGTTCGGCCAGTTCCACAACGTCCTCGCCGAGGCGGCCTCGCAGCGCGAGGCGTTCTTCACCGAGGCGTTGCGCCGGACGTCCGCGGTGACGACGCGGACGCCGGCTGCTCGCCCGTGACCGGTGCGGGCCCCGGCTCTGACGGTCCGGACGGCTCGGACGGTGGCCCTGCGACGGCGTCGTGCCAGCAGGTGCGGGGGCAGCCGCACGGCTTCGCCGGGCGGCCGCGACGCGGTCGGGGGAGGCCCGGCAGCGCGGAGCCTGGTGCACCCATACGGGAGGTGTCGGCCGCGCGGCCCCCGAACTTCAGTGCTCGCGCGACCTGCGGTGCCGGCGACCTCAGTGGTGGAGGCCGCTCTCCGGGTTGTCCGCGAGCCGCTTGCGCGACGCCGCGATCTCGGCGTAGGCCCCGGCCCGGTCCGCCCAATGGGCGCCCTCGACGCTCTTGCCCGGCTCGAGGTCCTTGTAGGTCTCGAAGAAGTGCTGGATCTCCAGACGGTCGAACTCGCTGACGTCCGTGAGGTCCTGGATGTGGTTCATCCGCGGGTCGCCCGCGGGGATGCACAGCACCTTGTCGTCGCCGCCGGCCTCGTCGCGCATGTGGAACATGCCGATCGCGCGGCAGCGGATGAGGCAGCCCGGGAACGTCGGCTCCTCGAGGATCACCAGCGCGTCCAGCGGGTCGCCGTCCTCGCCGAGGGTGCCCTCGATGAAGCCGTAGTCGTGCGGGTAGCGCGTCGAGGTGAAGAGCATCCGGTCGAGCCGGATCCGGCCCGTCACGTGGTCCACCTCGTACTTGTTCCGCTGCCCCTTGGGGATCTCGATCGTCACGTCGAAGGAATCGGCCATGTTCGCTCTCCCGTTCGCGGGCGTCCTCGCCCGCATCCTGTGAAGGCGCGAACGACGCGCCGTACGTCACCGTGTGCAGCCGTCCACACACTAGTGTCCTGCCCGAGGGTGGGTCGGCCGTCTGGGGGTCATGTGCGTCACGTCGCTGCGCGGACGTTCCGTGCTGCCCTCGTGGGCACGGCCGCCGCCGTCGCGCTCGCGGCGTGCGTCCCGCAGCCGCCCGCGGGCACCGCGGCGGGCAGCACGTCCTCCGCGTCGTCCGGCCCGGCGACGACGGCCACGTCGGCCACGACGGCCACGACGACGTCGACGCCGGTCCCCGCGACGTCCTCCGCCGCACCGCCGACGACCACCTCGGGCGCACCCGCGCCGTCCGCCCCGACGAGCACGACGGCGACCGAGACCCTGGGCCCGCCGCCGGCGAGCGACTTCGTCGCCCCGGCACCGGAGCCGGTGCTCGCGGCCCTCACCGGGTCGGCCCCGGTGCCGACCGCCGCGGGCCTGTCCCGGCGGCTCTCGGCGCTGCTCTCCGACCCCGGGCTCGGCGCCCGGGTCGAGTACGACATCACCGACGTCGAGACCGGCGAGAACCTCCTCGCCCGCGGCGCGCAGACCCCGGCCACCCCGGCGTCGACGACGAAGCTGCTCACCGCCGTCGCGGCGCTGTCCGTGCTCGGCCCGCAGGAGCGGCTCGCGACCCGGGTCGTCGCCGGGGCGGACGACGCGACGATCGTCCTCGTCGGCGGCGGCGACATGCTCCTCGCGACCGGCCGGGGCGACCCGACGAAGGTCGTCGGCCACGCCGGCCTCACCGACCTCGCCGCCGGCACCGCCGCGGCCCTGCGGTCGGCCGGCCGCACCCGGGTCGCGCTGCGGCTCGACGACAGCCTCTTCAGCGGCCCGCGGGTCTCGCCCGCTTGGAGCCCCGCCGACCTCGTCTCCGGCTTCGTGGCCCCGGTGGCGCCGCTGGCCGTCGAGAGCGGCCGGGCCTCCTCGGGCGACCCGGCCACCGCGAGCGACCCGGCCCTCGCCGCCGCGAACGCGTTCGCCACGCTCCTCGACAAGCGCGGGATCACGGTGACCGGGGTCGGCCGCGGCCGCGCCCCGGACGGCGCCCCGGCCGTGGCCGAGGTGCTGGGCGCCCCCGTCCAGGACGTCGTCGAGCACATGCTCGACGAGAGCGACAACACCGTCGCCGAGGTCCTCGCCCGGCTCGTCGCGGCCCGCGGCGACCGGCCGCCGACGTTCGACGGCGCCGGGCAGGCCGTCATCGACGCGGTCGCGGAGCTCGGGGTGCCGACGGCGGGCGCGCGGTTCACCGGCGGCAGCGGGCTCGGCCGCGGCGGCGTCATCGCCCCCCGCACCCTCACCGCGACGATCGTCCTGGCCGCCTCCGAGAAGCACCCCGAGCTGCGGGCGACCCTGACCGGCCTGCCCGTCGCGGGCGTCACGGGCACCCTCGCCGAGCGGTACTCCGGGGCTGGCCAGGGCCGTGCGGTCGGCGTCGTCCGGGCCAAGACCGGCACCCTCACCGGCGCCAGCAGCCTCGCCGGCACCGTCGTCGACGCCGACGGCCGGCTCCTCGCGTTCGCCGTCGTCGCCGACCGGGTCACCTCGACCGGTGACGCCCGCGACGCCCTCGACTCCGTCGCGGCCGCGCTCGCGGGGTGCGGCTGCTCCTGACCGCGCACGCGGCCGGGCGGCACGTACGGTGGGGGACATGAGCGCCCAGCCCGCCGAAGGTCGTCCGGAGCCCGTCGACCTCCTCGTCGACTGGGACCTCGCCGCCCGGACCGCCGCCGTCGTCGGCCGGCCGGGTCCGCAGCTGCCGCGCGCCGAGGCCGCGCTCGTCGTCGCCGACCTGCGGTCCGCCGCGCACCGAGCCGCCCCGCACGTCGCCCGGGTCAGCGGGCTGTCCGCCCCGGCCGGCGAGGGCGTCCTCGTCGTCGACCGCCCGGGCTGGGCCCGGGCCAACACCGACGCCTTCCGCACCCTGCTGGCCCCGGTCGTCGCCGAGGCCTTCGAACGCCGCGATCACCGGCCCGGCGCCGCGGTCACGGCGGTCGGCAGCCGGGTCACGGCGGCCGAGATCGGCGGGCTGCTCGGGTTCCTCTCCGGGCGCGTCCTCGGCCAGTACGACGCGTTCGGCGACGGTCCCGGGCGGCTGCTCCTGGTCGCGCCGAACGTCGTCCAGGTCGAGCGCGAGCTCGCCGTCGACCCGGCGGACTTCCGGCTGTGGGTCTGCCTGCACGAGGAGACCCACCGGGTCCAGTTCACCGCGAACCCCTGGCTCGCTCCGCACCTCGTCGGCCAGGTCCGCGGGCTCGTCGGCCAGCTCATGGTCGAGCCGTCGCAGGTCGCCGAGCGGCTCGCCTCGGTCGCCCGCAACCTGCCCGAGGTGCTCCGCGGCGGGTCGTCCGGTTCGGGCGCACCGCTGCTCGACGCCGTCCAGACCCCGGAGCAGCGCGCGGGCCTGGCCCGGCTCACCGCGGTGATGTCGCTGCTCGAAGGGCATGCGGACGTCGTCATGGACGAGGTCGGGCCGCAGGTCGTCCCCTCGGTGGAGACGATCCGCTCCCGGTTCACCAAGCGCCGGGCCGGCCGCGGCGCCGTCGACCAGCTGCTGCGCCGGCTGCTCGGCCTCGAGGCGAAGATGCGCCAGTACGCCGACGGGGCACGGTTCGTCCGGGAGGTCATGGCCCGGGTCGGCACCGACGGCTTCAACCGGGTCTGGGAGTCGCCCGACACGCTCCCGATGCCCGTCGAGATCGCCGACCCGGTCGCGTGGGTGCGCCGGGTCCACGGCTGACCGGCCCGTGGCGGGCCCGCACCCGGCCGTCGCGGCGGCCCGGACGGCGGTCCGTGCCGCGCTCGCGCAGGTTTCGGCCGGTCCCGTGCTCGTCGCGTGCTCGGGCGGCGCGGACTCGCTCGCGCTCGCCGTCGCGACCGCCTTCGTCGCGCCGCGGGCGGGGCGCACCGCCGGCGCCGTCGTCGTCGACCACGCCTGGACGCCGGGCTCCGCGGCCGTCGCCGGGCGCGCGGCGCAGCAGTGCCGGGGGCTCGGCCTCGACCCCGTCGAGGTCGTGCCGCTGCCCGCGGCGGCCCCGGCCGGCCCCGACGGCGGGCCCGAGGCCGCCGCCCGCGAGGGCCGCTACGCCGCCCTCGCCGCCGCCTGCGCACGGCACGGGGCGGTCGCCGTCCTCGCCGGCCACACCCTCGACGACCAGGCGGAGTCGGTGCTCCTCGGCCTCGCCCGCGGATCCGGCGGCCGGTCGCTGGCCGGGATGGGGACGGTCCGCCGGCTGCCCGTCGCAGGTCCCGCGGACGCCGTGGTGCCGCTCCTCGTGCGGCCCTTCCTCGGGCTGCGCCGGGAGCGGACGGAGGAGGTCTGCCGGCAGGCCGGTCTCGAGCCCTGGACGGACCCGGCGAACACCGACCCGGCCTACGCCCGGGCCCGGGTGCGGGCCGCGGCGGCGCTGCTGTCCGACCTGCTCGGCCCGGGGCTGCCCGAGGCCCTGGCCCGCACGGCCGACCTGCTCCGCGAGGACGTCGACGCGCTCGACGCCGCCGCCCTCGACCTGCTCGCCGCGGCGCTCGCCGCGGCCGCGACGGACGGCGGCGGCCCGCAGGCCGGCCCGCAGGCCGGGCCGCTCGCCCTCGACGTGGCCGTCCTCGCCGCCGCACCGGACGCCGTCCGCCGGCGCGCGCTGCTCGTCGCCGCCCGCCGGGCCGGCTGCCCGGCGGGCGCGCTGGCACGGCGGCACGTGCTCGCGCTCGACGCCCTCGTCGTCGCGTGGCGCGGCCAGGGCGAGGCACACCTGCCGGGTCACGTCACGGGCCGCCGGGTCTGTGGCAGGCTTCTGCTCGCCACCGGCACCCGGTGAACCGGTCCGACCGACGGAGTGACGTGGACGCCAGCGACATGGGCAAGGACCTCGAGCGGGTCCTGCTCACCGAGGATCAGATCCAGCAGCGGCTGTCCGAGATGGCCGCGCGTATCGACGAGGACTACGCGGGCCGGGACCCGCTGCTCGTCGGCGTGCTCAAGGGCGCCGTCATGGTCATGGCCGACCTCACCCGCCACCTGCACCAGGCGGTCGAGGTGGACTGGATGGCGGTGTCGTCCTACGGCTCGGGGACGAAGTCCTCGGGCGTCGTCCGGATCATGAAGGACCTCGACCGGGACATCACCGGCCGGGACGTCCTCGTCGTCGAGGACATCATCGACTCGGGCCTGACGCTGTCCTGGCTCCTGACGAACCTGCGCTCGCGCGGGGCCGCGTCCGTCGAGGTCTGCACCCTCCTGCGCAAGCCGTCGGCCGCGAAGGTCGAGGTCGACGTCCGGTACGTCGGGTTCGACATCGAGAACGAGTTCGTCGTCGGGTACGGGCTCGACTACGCCGAGCGCTACCGCAACCTGCGCGAGGTCGGCACCCTCGCACCGCACGTCTACACCGCCTGACGGACGCCGCGGCGACGGGTGCGCCCCGTGTGACGTTTGCGTCGCGTGCGCACCGGCGGAACACTGGACACGGGCCACCCGTTGCACAGCACGACGTCGGCCGCCAGGCAAGACCGGCGGACCGTGATCGTCGACAGATGTCGCGGTGTACCGTCGTTGGCCTTACCGCGAGCAGGAGGGACGGGGCGAACCGCCCCCGGTGAATGGACGTCAAGAGAATTGTGCGCGGGCCCGTCATCTGGGTCATCGCGGCCGTCGTCGTCGTGCTCATCGGCTCCCAGGTGCTGCGGGGCGAGCAGTACGCGCCCGTCGACACCTCCGACGCGATCCAGCTGATCCAGGACAAGCAGGTCAAGTCGGCCAAGGTCATCAACGGCGACCAGCGCGTCGAGCTCACGCTGACGAAGCCGTTCAAGGGCCACGACGCCGTCTCGGCGCACTACGTCGACGCGCGCGGGGCCCAGATCGTCGACCTGCTCAACCAGAACAAGCCCGTCGAGGGCTTCACCGACGAGGTCCCCAAGAACTCCTGGCTGGTCAGCCTGCTCGCGACCTTCCTGCCGCTGCTGCTCATCCTCGGCCTCTTCTGGTTCATCATGGGCCAGATGCAGGGCGGGGGCTCCCGCGTCATGCAGTTCGGCAAGTCCAAGGCGAAGCTCGTCAGCAAGGACATGCCGAAGGTGACCTTCGCGGACGTCGCGGGCGCCGACGAGGCGGTCGAGGAGCTCCAGGAGATCAAGGAGTTCCTCGCCGAGCCGGGCAAGTTCCAGGCCGTCGGCGCGAAGATCCCCAAGGGCGTCCTGCTCTACGGCCAGCCCGGTACCGGCAAGACGCTCCTCGCCCGGGCCGTCGCCGGCGAGGCGGGCGTGCCGTTCTACTCGATCTCCGGCTCGGACTTCGTCGAGATGTTCGTCGGTGTCGGTGCCAGCCGGGTCCGCGACCTCTTCGACCAGGCCAAGGCGAACGCCCCGGCCATCGTCTTCGTCGACGAGATCGACGCCGTCGGCCGGCACCGCGGCGCGGGGCTCGGCGGCGGCCACGACGAGCGCGAGCAGACCCTCAACCAGCTCCTCGTCGAGATGGACGGCTTCGACGTCAAGACGAACGTCATTCTCATCGCGGCGACGAACCGCCCCGACATCCTCGACCCCGCCCTGCTGCGCCCGGGCCGCTTCGACCGGCAGATCGCCGTCGACGCCCCGGACATGCAGGGCCGGCACCGGATCCTCCAGGTGCACGGCAAGGGCAAGCCGATGGCGCCGTCCGTCGACCTGCTCGCCGTGGCGCGCCGCACGCCGGGCTTCACCGGCGCCGACCTCGCGAACGTCCTCAACGAGGCCGCGCTGCTCACCGCCCGCGCCGGCGCCCGGGTCATCGACGACCAGGCCCTCGACGAGGCGATCGACCGCGTCGTGGCCGGGCCGCAGAAGCGCACCCGGATCATGAACGAGAAAGAGAAGAAGATCACCGCGTACCACGAGGGCGGGCACGCCCTCGTCGCGGCGGCCCTGCGGCACACCGACCCGGTCACGAAGATCACGATCCTGCCGCGCGGCCGGGCCCTCGGCTACACGATGGTCATGCCGACCGACGACAAGTACTCCACGACGCGCAACGAGATGCTCGACCAGCTCGCGTACGCGCTCGGCGGCCGGGTCGCCGAGGAGCTCGTCTTCCACGACCCGACGACCGGGGCGAGCAACGACATCGAGAAGGCGACCGCGATCGCCCGCCGGATGGTCACCCAGTACGGCATGTCCGAGCGGGTCGGTGCGATCAAGCTCGGCCAGGAGCAGGGCGAGGTCTTCCTCGGCCGCGACTACGGGCACCAGCGGGACTACTCCGAAGAGGTCGCGAGCGTCGTCGACGAGGAGGTCCGCCGGTTCATCGAGTCGGCGCACGACGAGGCCTGGGAGGCGCTCGTCGAGAACCGCCACATCCTCGACGAGCTCGTCATCGCGCTCTTCGAGAAGGAGACGCTCAACGCCGCCGAGATCGCCGAGATCTTCACCGGCGTCGTCAAGCGGCCCGAGCGCCCGGTGTGGCTGTCGAGCGACCGCCGCGCGGTCTCCGACATCCCGCCGGTCCCGACGCCCGCCGAGCGTGCGGCGTCCAACGGCAACGGCACGGCGCACGCCGCGTCGCCGGCCGGTGCCCCGGGCGGGGTCGCCTTCGACGGCGGTGTCTCCTTCGACGCCGACCCCGAGCACGGGGGCCTGCGCTGATCGACCCGGTGACGCTGCCGGACCAGGTGTCCGGCGGCGTCGAGGGACGGCCGCCCTACGACGCCCCGCGCGTCGAGGCGGCCGTCCGCGAGATCCTCCTCGGCATCGGCGAGGACCCCGACCGCGACGGGCTGCGGGACACCCCGGCCCGGGTGGCGCGGGCCTACGCGGAGATGTTCGCGGGCCTGCGCCAGACGCCGCGCGAGGTGCTCTCGACGACGTTCGACCTCGGCCACGACGAGATGGTCCTCGTCAAGGACATCGAGGTCTTCTCCTGCTGCGAGCACCACCTCGTGCCGTTCCACGGCGTCGCTCACGTGGGCTACGTGCCCTCGCAGGACGGCCGCATCACCGGGCTGTCGAAGCTCGCCCGGCTCGTGGACCTCTACGCGAAGCGGCCCCAGGTGCAGGAGCGGCTCACGACGCAGGTCGCCGACGCGCTCATGGAGATCCTCGAGCCGCGCGGCGTCATCGTCGTCTTCGAGTGCGAGCACCTCTGCATGTCGATGCGCGGCGTGCGCAAGCCCGGCTCCCGGACGGTCACCTCGGCCGTCCGCGGCCAGCTCCGGGACGCCGCGACCCGGGCCGAGGCGATGAGCCTCATCCTCGGCCGGTAGCGCCGCCCGCAGCGGCCGGTCAGCCCCGGTCGAGAACGGCACCCGCCGCCTGCGCGTCGCACACGAGGACGTCGACGAGCCGCCCCCGGAGCGCCCCGTGCACCGGGTCGGCCTTGTCCGCCCCGACGGCGATCCCCACGACCGTCGGGATCGCGGCGATCTCCGCGAGCGTGAGCCCGAGGACGCGGTCGTCGACCGGCCCGCGGACCGGCGCCCCGGTCGCGTCGAAGTAGCGGCCGGCGATGTTCCCCACCGGGCCCGAGGCCCAGAACTCCTGTCGCTCGCGGGCCGACGCGTCGACCGCGCCGAGGATCGCCGCCGACGACCCGGCGACGACGCTGCCGATCCCGACGAGCGCGAGGTCCGCGCCCCGCGCCGTGGTGAGCGCCTCGACGATGGCCGGTTCGGCGGTCATCGCCCGGCGCGCCTCCAGGGTCGCGAAGCCGGCCGGCGCGTGGAAGTAGCGGTACGTCGCGCCGAGCCGGGTCGCGAACTCGCGGACCAGCTCCTGGCTCGTCACGAACGACGCGCGCCCGGAGACCCCGCCGACGAGCTGGACGACCTCGGTCGACGACATCACCGTCGGGGTCACCGCCGCCACGACGGCCTGCAGGCCCTCGCCCCACGACATCGCGATCGTCATGCCGTCCCTGAGCTGCTCGCGCAGCCAGGTCCAGGCGAGCTCGCCGACGAGGTCGACGGAGCGCACCCCGACCTCGTGGACGTGGCTCGCGACGACCGCGGCCGTGAGCCCGAACCGCTCGACGAGCGCGCGCTCGAGCGTGAGGTCGCGCCGGACCCGCTCGTGGATCCGGATCTCGACGATGCCGCGCTCCTGGGCGGCGGTGAGCATCCGGGAGACGTTCGAGCGGCTCGTGCCGAGCAGGCCCGCGATCTGCGCCTGCGAACGGTTCTCCCGGTAGTAGAGCTTCGCGACCTGGATCAGAGAGGCCTCGTCGCGGGGCGAGCTCACGCGGGACCTCCCGGGCACGGCGTCGTCGGCGCCGCGCGGGCCGCGTCGGCGGACCCCATTCTCGCGCCCGGACCGCCGCTGCGGGCGCGACGTCCCGTCACCCGGGGTGTCCGGTGCTGCACACTCCTGGGGTGGGCGTCGGGCTGAACACGGGGTGGATGCGCCGTTACCGGCGCACGAACCTGCGCGCCGACCTGACGGCGGGGCTCGTCGTCGCGGCGCTCGCGGTGCCGCAGGCGCTCGGCTACGCCGTCGTCGCGCACGTCCCCGTCGAGGTCGGGCTCTACACCCTGCCGCCGGCGCTGCTCGCGTACGCCCTCTTCGGGTCCTCGAGGCTGCTCGTCGTCGGGCCGGTGTCCACGGTGAGCGTCCTGTCCGGCTCGCTCGTCGCCACGCTCGCCGGTGGCGACACCGCGCGCGCCGTCGAGCTCACGAGCTCGCTGGCCGTCGTCGCCGGGATCGTCCTCGTCGCCGGCGGGCTGCTCCGGGTCGGCTGGGTCGCGGAGTTCCTCAGCGAGCCGATCCTCTCCGGGTTCGTCACCGGCCTCGTCGTCCTCATCGTCGTCGGCGAGATCCCGGGCCTGCTCGGGCTCGGCACCCCGCAGGGCAACGTCCTGAGCCGGATCGGTGCGCTCGTCGGCGGCCTGCCGGACGCGAACTGGGTCACCGCGCTCGTCGGCGCGCTCGCCCTCGCCCTCCTCTTCGGCGGCAGCCGGGTCGACCCCCGGGTGCCGTGGAGCCTCGTCGTCCTCGTCGCCGGGGTCGTCGTCGCCCGGACGGCGGGGCTCGAGGCGCACGGCGTCGCACTCATCGGCCACGTCCCCTCCGGCCTGCACCTGCCGCAGCTGCCGATCCCGGCGGCCGACGACGTGCCCGCCCTCGTCACCGGCGGCCTCGCGATCGGCGCGGTCGGTCTCGCCGAAGGGCTCGCCGCGGCCCGGCTGTTCGCCGCCCGGTCCGGTGCCCACGTCGACGCCGACACCGAGCTGCTCGCGCACGGTGCCGCCGACCTCGCGGCCGGGCTCGCCGGCGGGATGGGCGTCGCCGGCAGCCTGTCGAAGACCGCGGCCGCGGCCCGGGCCGGCGCCCGGACCCAGATGGCCGGCCTCGTCGCCGCCGCGGCCGTCGTCTCGGTCCTGCTCTTCCTCGCCCCGCTCGTGTCCGCGCTGCCGAAGGTCGTCCTGTCCGCGATCGTCGTGCACGCGGTCTGGGGCCTGGCCCGGGTGCGGGCCTTCGCCCGGTACCGGGCGATCCGGCGCAACGACGTCACCGCCGCGACGGTGGCCCTCGTCGGGGTCCTCGCGCTGGGCCCGCTCGCCGGGCTCGGGGTCGCCGTCGCGCAGTCGATCCTGGGCCTGGTCTACCGCTCGATCCAGGTGACGATCGACGAGATGGGCAAGGTCCAGGGCGAGAAGGCGGCCTGGGGCGCCGTCGCCCGGCACCCGGACCGCAAGACGGTGGACGGCGTCCTCGTGCTGCGGCTGTCGGGCCCGATGTTCTGGGCGAACGCGGCGACCGTCGTCGACGAGATCGCGCTCGCCGTCGCCGACCACCCCGGCACCCGCGTGCTCATCCTCGACCTCGAGGCGACGAACCAGCTCGACACGACGACCGTGGACCGGCTCGCGGCGCTGCTCACCCGGCTGCGCTCCGAGGGCGTCGACCTCTACCTGGTCCGGGTCTTCGAGGACGTCCGCACGGTGATGACCCGCTCGGGGTTCATGGCCGACCTCGACCCGACGGGCCGGATGTGGCACTCGATCTCCGCCGGCGTCCGGGCGGCCCGCAAGGCGATCCGCGCGGCCGGGCCGGACGGCGTCCCGGTGCCGGTGCTCGAGGGGCCGTACCCGGCCGCGGGGACCGTCGCCGAGGTGCCGGCGGAGGAGGAGGACGAGGTCCTGGAGGCGGTGGGCGCGGACGGCGCCTCCGCGGACACCGACGAGGAACGGATCGCCGCCCGCCACGAGCACGAGCCGGCCCCCGGTCGGCGACCGCGACCGCGGCCCCGAGCCGGTGCGTGACCGCTCGGTGACTGCGACGGCACCCTGGGGCGGCTCGGACGCACTCCTGTAACACGTCCGAAACCTGTTGCGCCCCAAGGGGTCTCGGCGACCTCGTGAAGGCCTCCACGTTCGGCCGACCCCGCGTTGTTTCTCGGGGGGCGATAGGCCAGAATGACGCCACCACCCGGTCCGGCAGCGTCCATGCGACCCGTGTGGCCCCGCACCGCCGCACCACCCTTTCGCACCGAATCCCTTGCACGGCCGTACGGCCGTCAACCCGTC
Source organism: Kineosporia sp. R_H_3 (assembly GCF_002198675.1). GTDB lineage: Bacteria > Actinomycetota > Actinomycetes > Actinomycetales > Kineosporiaceae > R-H-3. The sequence goes on from NZ_MWLL01000181.1 coordinate 21,794, forward strand.
GTTCCCGCGCCCGGCGGGGACGGCCGGTCGGCCGTTGCGTGTTGCACCACCACCGACGTTCGCTCTATCGGGTAGTCAGGGGTCGTCCCGAACATGGTCCTTCCGCACGCACGCACCGCCCCTGCCGACGAGGCGCCCGTCGAGGTCGTCGCCTACTTCGGCGACGACCCGCTGCGCGCCTACCAGCTGCGCCAGTGGCTCCCCGTCCTCGAGCAGCTCGACCGGGTCCACCGCGTCCTGCTCGTCCTGCGGGACCCGGCCACCGCCTGCGCCGTCGCGTCCCAGACCCGGCTGCCGCACGTCCTCGTGCCGAGCTTCGGGGAGCTCACCGAGCTCTACCGGCGGGTCGAGGCCAAGGTCGCGGTCTACGTCAACAACTCGGCGAAGAACTTCCAGTCGCTCGTCGCCCGGTCGATGGTCCACGTCCACGTGAACCACGGCGAGAGCGACAAGATCTGCATGGTGAGCAACCAGGTCAAGGCCTACGACCGGGTGTTCGTCGCCGGCGAGGCCGCCGTCGCGCGGCACCGCGCCGCCCTCATCGGCTTCGACCTCGACCGGCTCGTCCCCGTGGGCCGGCCGCAGCTCGACCTCGTGCCGCCGACGACGCTGCCGTCCAGCGGGCGCCGCACGGTGCTCTACGCCCCCACCTGGGAGGGCGAGGAGCCGTCGAACTGCTACACGAGCGTCGACGTCATGGGGCCGCGGATCGTCGCGGAGGCGCTGCGGGTGCCGCAGGTCCGCCTCGTCTACAAGCCGCACCCCCGGGTCGTCTCCAGCACGACGCCGCTCGTCGTCGCGGCGCACCAGGAGATCCTCGACCTGCTCGACGCCGCGAACGCCGTCGACCCGGACGCCGGGCACGTCTACGCGCCGGCGGCCGACATCCTCGGCGTCTTCGGCGCCTGCGACCTCATGGTCACCGACGTGTCGTCGGTGGGTCTGGACTTCCTCTACCTGCACGTCGGCAAGCCGCTGCTCGTCGCCGACCGGTTCGCCGACCCGACCCGGCTGCGCGAGGCGGCGCCGGTGAGCCGCTGCGCGGACGTCGTCGTCCCGGCGACCCTCGACGGCCTGGCCGGGCTCATCGACTCCCGGCTCACGCACGACCGGCACGCCGCGGCCCGGCTGCAGATGCGCCGGCACTACTTCGGCGACCGGCCGGTCGGGCAGAGCACCCGCGACTTCGTGACCCGGATCGGCGAGATGGTCGCCCTGCGGGACCGGCAGGTCCGCGAGCGCGCCGAGTCCCCGGACGCCGTGGCGGCGGCCGCGCTCGGTGCACCCGGCTCGTTCGGCGACCCGCGGCTGGACGAGGCGTGGACGAGCGGGGACACGCCGCGGACGACGCCGGCGCACCCCGCCGGCGCCGCCGGTCCCACGGACCAGGACCCGTCGGCCCAGGGGGAGCCCGCCGCGCCCGGGCGCCGGCCGGCCGCCGTCCAGGCCGTCGTGCTCGCGGCAGGGATGGGGACCCGGCTCGGGATGCCCTTCCCGAAGCCGCTCACGCCGCTCTCCGACGGGCGCAGCATCATCGCCCAGCAGCTGGACAACCTCGGTGAGACGTTCGGCACGGCCCTGCGCACCACGGTCGTCGTCGGGTTCCGCCCCGACCTCGTCATGGGTGCGCTCGCCCCCGAGCACCCCGTGAGCTTCGTGCTCAACGAGCGCTACGAGCGGACGAACACGTCGAAGTCCCTGCTCGCGGCGCTGCGCGCCTCCGGCCCGGGCGGCGTCCTGTGGCTCAACGGCGACGTCGTCTTCGACGGCCGGCTCCTCGGGAAGGTCGCCCCGCTGGTCGCTGCGGAGCAGAGCTTCGTCTGCGTCAACGACGCGGCATGCGGCGACGAGGAGGTCAAGTACCGGGTCGACGACTACGGTTTTGTTACCGTGTTGTCGAAGAGCGTTACCGACGGTCTCGGCGAGGCTGTCGGGATCAACTACATCGCGTCGCAGGACAAGGCGGCGCTCGTCGAGCACCTCGAGGCCTGCGCGGACCAGGACTACTTCGAGCGCGGGATCGAGACCGCGATCGAGAAGGGTCTGAAGGTTCGCCCGGTCGACATCTCGGAGTACTTCGCCGTAGAGGTCGACTTCACGGCAGACCTGGAGCGTGCGAACCAGGAGGTGAGCAGGACCGTCACGTCCGCCGCGTAGGCACCCGGAGCCGCTCCGGTCCCCCTGCGCGGGCCGGAAGGGCGGCGCTCTATGAGTGCCAACGGTGTCTTCGGCCCGAGCACAGCGTTGCTCGGCCACCGCGGCTGCGGCCGCGGCCTCGTCGAGGGGTTCCGCGAGAACTCGCTCGACTCCTTCCTCGCTGCCGTCTCCTTCGGGGTCGACTGGCTCGAGGTGGACGTCCGCCGCACGCGGGACGACGTCCTGGTCGTGGTCCACGACCCGGCCCGGGACGACGGCGTGTTCTGGGCCGACCTCACCGGCGCCGAGGCGGTCGCGAGCGGTCTCATGACGCTCGAGGGACTCATGGAGGCCCTCCCCGAGGGGATCGGCGTCGACTTCGACGTCAAGACCTCCCTCGAGGACGCCCCGCTCGACCGCTCCCGGACGACGATGGGCCTGCTCGGGCCGGTGCTGCGCCGCGAGTCCTCGCGCCGTCCGGTGCTCGTGACGTCCTTCGACGCCGGTGCCCTGGAGATCTGCCACGAGCAGGCCCCGGGCGTCGCCCGCGGGCTGCTCACGTGGGTCGAGTTCCCCGTCGGGCACGCGGTCGCCTCGGCGGCGCACCTCGGCGTCCAGGTGCTCGCCCTCCACGGCGGGTCGCTCAAGCCCAACCGGCGCGAGCCCGAGCACCTGCAGCGGCCGCTGCACAAGGTGGTGGACGTCGCGCACGCGAGCGGGCTGGAGCTCATGGCCTGGTGCCCCGGGGTCGCCTTCGCCCGCCGGCTCGTCGCGGCCGGCGTCGACGCCCTGTGCGTCAACGACGTCCCGACGGTCGTCCGCGAGCTGCGCGAGCGCGAGGTCGGGACGGCTCTGTCGGCCTGACCGCGTGTCGCGCCCGCCCCGCGGGCCCGATCGATGGGATAAACGCAGCAAGGCCCCTCGCAGTATGCGTGCGAGGGGCCTTGCCATGGTCGACGTCGTCGTCCGCACGGACGCCCGGCCTCGCCCTCGAGGGGGATCGGCCGGACACCGTCGCGGACGGGTCGTCGAACCGACGGTCACCTGCCCCGGCCGGTGCCGAGGGCTCCGTCCTGGTCGGGTGACCGCGGGTCGTGCGGACGGGTCCGCTCGCCCCGCGCCGTCGGTGCGCGGTGGTCCCGGACACCGGTTGCTGCGTCCTCACCCGGGTCTCCCCGCGATCGGTCGCGCTCGCCGGCGCCGCCCCGGTGGGCCGCCCGGACGAACCGGACGTCTCCACCGGATCCCCCGGAGATCCTCCGGGTTCGACCACCGTTCCCGGTGGCGTGGGAGATTTCTACGCCTGTCCGGGGGCGGCCGCAAGCCCTTCTCGACAACTTTCTTCGGGGCCGAAACCCGTTGTGGGTCAACGGGTTCCGCAATTCTCCACGGCCTGTGGACGAACCTGTGGGAAACGTGTGCAGAACTGCCTCGCAGCGGTGGACAGGCTGTGTGCGACAGGGGGGTCACATGTGCACAAGGTGTGGACAGGAGCCCTTCGTGAGCACGCGACGCCGCTGCGCGACCGCGTAGAAAAAGTCACGCCACGGTCGGTCCGTGCCGCGGGCGGCAGGTCCTAGGGTGGCCGTGTGAGTGACGTCCTCGGGCTGCCGAAGCACCTCGCCGATCTCGGCAGGTGCCTCGTCATGGGCGTCGTCAACGTCACCCCGGACTCCTTCAGCGACGGCGGGCTCTGGTTCGAGCCCGAGGACGCCGTGGCCCACGGGCTCGCGCTCGTGCGCGCCGGCGCCGACGTCCTCGACGTCGGCGGCGAGTCGACGCGCCCCGGGGCACCCCGGATCCCGCTCGCGGAGGAGATGCGGCGCGTGCTGCCCGTCGTCCGCGGGCTGCGGGCCGAGGGGGCGGTCGTCAGCATCGACACGATGCGGGCCGAGGTCGCCGACGCCGCGCTCGCCGTGGGCGCCCACATCGTCAACGACGTGAGCGGGGGCCTGGCCGACCCGACGATGGCGAGCCTCGTCGCGGACGCCCGGGTGCCGTTCGTCGCGATGCACTGGCGCGGCCAGAGCGACCGGATGGAGCAGCTCACGCACTACGACGACGTCGTGGACGACGTCGTCGCCGAGCTCACCGCCCGGCTCGACGCGCTCGTCACGGCCGGTGTCGACCCGCGCCAGGTGGTCCTCGACCCGGGCCTGGGCTTCGCCAAGAAGCTGCACCACAACTGGACCCTGCTCGCGCACCTGGACGCGCTGGCGGCCATCGGGCGGCCGCTGCTCGTGGGGGCGTCGCGCAAGCGGTTCCTCGGTGCGCTCGTCGCCGGGCCGGACGGCGCACCCGCGCCGGTCGAGGAGCGGGACGCCGCCACCGCCGCGACGAGCACGCTCGCCGCCGCGGCCGGGGCGTGGGGGGTCAGGGTGCACGAGGTGCGCCCGTCGGTCGACGCGGTCAAGGTGGTCGCCGCGGTCGACGCCGCCCGGAGGGCCCGACCGGGCCCGCCCGAGCGGGCCGGCGTGACATCACGGGCCACCGTGTCGCAACAGGAGTGGGGATGATGCTTCCACCGGTTCTCGACGACCACGGGCGGCCCCTGGACCAGATCCGTATCGTCGGGCTGACGGCGACCGGCCACCACGGCGTGTTCGAGCACGAGCGCCGCGACGGCCAGGCCTTCACCGTCGACGTCATCCTCCACCTCGACATCCGCGCGGCCGCCGCGAGCGACGACCTCGACGACACCGTCGACTACGGGTCGCTCTCGGTCGACCTCGCGGACGCCGTCCGCGGGACGCCGCTCAACCTCATCGAGACCCTCGCGTCGAGACTGGCGCTCATGTGCCTGGCCGACCCGCGGATCGCGGTCGCGGACGTCGTCCTGCACAAGCCGCAGGCGCCGATCCCGGAGTCGTTCGCCGACGTCATGATCGTCGTGCGGCGCAGCCGGGCCGACCTGGAGAGCCGCGACCCGCAGCAGGAGCTGTCCTGGATGCAGGAGGGCCCGCCACGGTGACCTCGCCGGACGACACCCCGGACCGGCCGGTCGCGGCGGTCGTCGCCCTCGGCGCGAACCTCGGGGACAGGTTCGGCGCGCTCCGCTCGGCCGTCGGCGGCCTCGACGCGTTCGAGGGCGTCCGGGTGCGTGCCGCCTCCGCGGTGTTCGAGACCGACCCGGTCGGCCCCGAGCAGCCCGACTACCTCAACGCCGTCCTGCTCCTGCAGACCCGGCTCTCCGCGCTCGAGCTGCTCGCGGCCTGCCAGCAGGTCGAGAACGACCACGGCCGGGTCCGGACGGTGCGCTGGGGCGCCCGGACGCTCGACGTCGACGTCGTCGACTACGACGGCCTCGTCGTGACGACCCCGGTGCTCGGGCTGCCGCACCCGCGGGCCGCGGAGCGGGCGTTCGTCCTCGTGCCGTGGCTCGACGTCGACCCCGACGCGGTGCTGCCGACGCCGGCCGGCCCGCGCCGCGCCGCCGACCTGCTCGCCGGGCTTCCCGCCGCGGACGTCGCGGGCGTGCGGGCGCGGCCCGACCTCGTGCTCGAGGTCCCGGTATGACGCCCGCCCGGCCCTGGCCCGCGGTGCTCGCCGCCGTCGTCGTCACGGCGCTCGGCTGGGCCGGTCTGCGGCTGTGGACGCGCAGCGGCGGGACGTACGTGCCGCTGCCGTGGACGGCGGTGGCCGGGACGGCGGCCCTCGCGCTCGTCGTGCTCGCCCTCGGCACCCCGGTGCGGCGCTGGGTCTCCGGCCGCCGCGACCACGCGCTCGACCCGCTCGTCGCCGCCCGGACCGTCGTCCTCGCCAAGGCGGCCGCGTACGGCGGTGCGCTGCTCGTCGGCTGGTACGCCGCCCAGGCCCTCGTGATCCTGCCCGACGTCGTCGGCGCCCGCCGGACCCGGCTCGTGCTCGCGGCGCTCGCGGCGATCGCCTCGCTCGGGGTGTCCGTCGCCGGGTTCGTCGTCCAGCGTTGGTGCCGGGTGCCCCCCGACGACGAGGGCGGCACCGCCCGCGACGCCTAGACCGGCTGCTGCGGGTCCCCCTCGGGCGGGCCGGACCCGTTGCGCCGCAACCGGTACACCTCGGCGTCGAGGCGGCGGATCCGCGGCGCGGCCCACAGGTACCGGCCGACGACGGCGCCGAGCAGCGCCGCCGCGAGCAGCAGCAGCCCGAGCTGGCCCACGAGGAACACCAGGCCGTCCAACGCGTTCACGTGCGCGGGCTCCCTTCGACGACGACCTCGACGCGCCGGTTCTTCGCCCGGTTGTCGGCGGAGATGTTGGGCACCGCCGGCCGCAGCGACGAGAAGCCGGTGGCGTCGATCCGGCCGGCGTTCGCGCGGCGGCTGCGCAGGTACTCCGACACGGCGACGGCGCGCTGCAGCGACAGCGGCTGGTTGCGGGTGTCGAAGCCGGTGTTGTCGGCGTGCCCGCCGATCTTCAGCGCCGTCGCGGGGTGGGTCCGCAGCCACAGGACGAGGACGTCGAGCCGCGCCCGGGCGGCCCGGTCGAGCGAGGCGGAGTTCGTCGCGAACCGCACCGTGACCGTCTGTGCGGCGGCGGGGGCGTCGGTGCCGCCGGTCGTGCCGCCAGGTGCCGCGCCGGCGGCGGCCGCGGCGGGTGCGCAGGGGGCGGCGTCTGCGGCGTCCGCCGGGTCCGCGACGCGCACGACCCGGGTGCCGTCGACCCCGGCGAGCGCGGCGGCGGCCTCGGTCATCCGCCCGAGGTCGTCGACCGCGACGAGGGTGGCGTCCCGGCCGGACCAGGTGACCGTGGTGCCCGCGGCGAGCCCTGCGTCCGCGAGCGCCGCGCAGCCGCGGACCTCGAGGTCGGCCTCGGTGCGCAGCGCCGTCCACAGCGAGCCGCCGACGACGGTCGCGGCGAGCAGCCCCGCGACGACCGGCACCGCGGCGACGGGGCCCGCGGCCGTGCCCGGCCGCGGGCGCGCACGTGCACGGCGGCGTCCGGGGGCCGGGGCGTTCTCGGTGTCGATACCTGCGGGACGCGCCCTGGGCCCGAGAGGTTGTCACGCCGTCCGGCAGACGCCGTGGCGGGCGCTCAGCCTCCGGCCGGGACCGGCCTCGCCGACCCGCCGGCGCCGCGGCGCAGGGCCGCGTGCAGCGCACCGGGGGTCACCACGCCGACGACGGCGCCCGTCTCGTCGACGACGGGCAGCCGGGCGTCGTCACGCGCCGCGAGGGCGGTGAAGGCGTCCCGCACGCTCGCGCCGAGCCGCAGCGGCGGGACGCCGGCCGCCGGTCCGCCGGCGAGCGGGCCGGCCGGCTCGAGGTCCTCGGCGAGCAGCGGCGTCACGGCCATCCGGCGGACCCCGGCGTCCGCCCCGACGAACGCGGCGACCGCGTCGTTCGCCGGCGCCGCGAGCAGCGTCGCCGGGTCGGCGAGCTGGTCCAGCCGGCCGCCCGGCCCGAGGACGGCGACCCGGTCGGCGACCCGGACGGCCTCGTCGAGGTCGTGGGTCACGAACAGGGCCGTCGTGCCGAGCCTGGTCCGGATCGTCGTGAACTCGTCCTGGAGCCGCTCGCGCTGCACCGGGTCGACGGCGCCGAACGGCTCGTCGAGCAGGAGCACGGGCGGGTCGGCGGCGAGCGCACGGGCCACGCCGACCCGTTGCTGCTGGCCGCCGGAGAGCTCGTGCGGGTAGCGGTCGGCGTAGGTGGCGGCGGGCAGGCCGACGAGGTCGAGGAGCTCGCCGACCCGCTGCCGCACGAGGGTCCGGTCCCAGCCGAGGAGCTCCGGGACGGTCGCGACGTTCTCGCCGACCGTCCGGTGCGGGAACAGGCCGACGCGCTGGATGACGTAGCCGATCCGGCGGCGCAGCCGCACCGGGTCGGTCGCGGTGACGTCCTCGCCGTCGAGGAGGATCCGCCCGCTCGTCGGCTCGACGAGCCGGTTCACCATCCGCAGCGTCGTCGACTTGCCGCAGCCCGACGGCCCGACGAGCGCGACGACCTCGCCGCGGTGCACGTCGAGGGACAGGTCCCCGACGGCGACCGTGCCGTCGGGGTAGCGCTTGCCGACGCCGTCGAGGGCGATCATGACGTCCGGGTCGACCATGGTCCCCACCATCGCCTGCCACCGGGCGGGCGCAACCCAGGACGGCGCGACCGCGGGCGGCGCGACGCCTCGCCGGGTGCCCGCGCGGGGTCGGGCCTAGCGTCGGACGGGTGATCCCCTCCGCCGCCGTCCCGCGCGCCGCGAGCTGCCTGCTCGAGAACGCCTGGGTGTGCCCGGAGTACCTGACGTCCAGACGCTCGGAGCTCGTCGACGCGGTCGTCGCGCACCTGCAGATCACGGTCGTGTCGGTCGTCGTCGGCGCGCTCGTCGCGCTGCCGCTGGCCCTGCTGGCCCGCCGGGTGCGCGCCCTGCGGCCCGTCGTCCTCGGGGCGTCGACGGCGCTCTACACCGTGCCGTCGCTCGCCCTGTTCTCCCTGCTGCTGCCGTTCACCGGGCTGTCCCGCACGACGGTCGTCGTCGGGCTCGTCCTGTACTCGCTGACCGTCCTCGTGCGGACGGTGCTCACCGGGCTCGAGGGCGTGCCCGAGGAGGTCCGGGACGCCGCGCGCGGCATGGGGTTCGCGCCGTCCGCGCTGCTGTGGCGGGTCGAGCTGCCGCTCGCGCTGCCGGTCGTCGTCTCCGGGCTGCGGGTCGCGACGGTCTCGACGGTCGCCCTGACGACGGTCGGCACGATCGTCGGCAACGGCGGCCTCGGCGACCTCGTCTACGACGGGCTGCGGACCGACTTCCGGGCCGAGGTGCTCACGGCGTCCGTGCTGTGCGTCGCGCTCGCGCTCGTGCTCGACGCCGTCCTCCTCGTGGCCGGCCGGCTGCTCGTGCCGTGGCGGCGGGGGGTGGCCTGAGTGGGGTGGCTCACCGGCGCCCTCGCCTGGCTCGCCGACGGTGCGCACTGGCAGGGTGCGGACGGCGTCCCGCAGCGTCTGCTCGAGCACGTCGGGCTGTCGGCGGCGGCCGTCGGCATCGGCTGCCTCGTCGCCCTTCCGCTGGGCCTGTGGCTCGGGCACGTCCGGCGCGGCGGCGCCTTCGCGGTCGCGACGGGCAACCTCGCCCGGGCCGTCCCGACGTTCGCCGTCCTCGTGCTGCTCGCGCTGGCGCCGTCCCCGTTCGGGCTCGGGACGACGTCCACGCTCACCGCGCTCGTCCTGTTCGCGGTGCCGCCGCTGCTGACGAACGCCTACGTCGGCGTCCTCGAGGTCGACCCGGCAGCTGTCGACGCGGCCCGCGGGATGGGCCTGACGTCGTCCCAGGTGCTGCGCCGGGTCGAGCTGCCGCTCGCCGTTCCGCTCGTCATGAACGGGGTGCGGCTCGCGGCCGTCCAGGTGGTCGCGACGGCGACGATCGCGGCGCTGGTCGCCGGCGGCGGCCTCGGCCGCATCATCGTCGAGGGCTTCGGCCGGCAGGACCAGGCGCAGCTGCTCGCCGGGGCGTTCCTCGTGCTCGCCCTCGCGCTCGCCGTCGAGGGCGGGATGGAGCTGCTCCAGCGCCGGGTGGACCCGCTGCGCCGGGCGCGCGGCCGGCAGCGCGTCGCCGCCGACGCCCACCTGGACGTGCGGAGCGGTTCGTCCTGATATCGCATGGATCCATGCGTCCTGCCCCGATGAAGACCTCGACGAGTACCCGGACGAAGACCCCGGCGAAGACCTCGTCGAAGGCCCGTCTGTCGATCCTGCCCCTGGTCCTGCTGACCGCCGTCGGCCTCGCCGCGTGCGGCGGCTCGTCCAACGCCTTCGGCAGCGGGTCGTCCGCCCCGGCGCCGTCGGCGGGAACGCCGTCGGCGACCGGCTCGGGCGGTGACGAGAAGACCCTCACCGTCGGCGGGGCGAACTTCACCGAGATGCTCGTCATGGAGCAGATGTACGGCCAGCTGCTCACGGATGCCGGCTACACCGTCGACTACAAGACCGCCGACAACCGGGAGATCTACGCCAAGAGCCTCGCGAGCGGCGAGATCGACGTCGTCCCGGAGTACGCGGCGACGATGGCCGAGTACCTCAACCGGGCCGAGAACGGCCCGGACGCCGCGACGATCGCGACGAACGACGCCGCGGCGACCGTCGCGGCGATGGCGCCGCTCGCCGCGAAGCAGGGGTTCACGGTGCTCGAGCCGTCCCCGGCCGCCGACCAGAACGGCTTCGCCGTGACGCAGGAGTTCTCCACGGCGAACAGGGTGACGACGCTGTCCCAGCTCGCCGCGCTGAAGAAGCCGGTGCGCCTGGCGGCCGTCGTCGAGTGCGCCGACCGGCCGTTCTGCGCACCCGGGCTCGAGAAGACCTACGGGCTGGACGTCTCCGAGGTGCTCCCGCTCGGCTTCGGCAGCCCGCAGGCCAAGCAGGCGGTGCTCACGGGCAAGGCCGACCTCGTCCTCGTCGGGACGACGGACGGCACGCTCGGCGCCCAGAAGCTCGTCCTGCTCGAGGACGACAAGGGCCTGCAGCTCGCGGACAACCTCGTGCCGGTCGTCAACACCGCCTCGGCCGGCGGGGGCGGCGTCGCCGCCGTGCTCGACCCGCTGTCGAAGGCGCTGACGACGCAGGACCTCGCGCGGCTCAACGCCGAGGTCGACGCGCAGCGCAAGAAGCCCGAGGACGTCGCGAGGGCCTACCTGCAGAGCAAGGGCCTGCTCGGGTAGCAGGTCGGGGAGCAGACTGGCGTCGTGATCCTGCCGAAGGAGCGCGACCCCAGGCTCGTGACGGTCCGGCGCGGCGGCACGCTGACGGACGAAGACCACCACCTGCTCGCGCTGTGGGCGGCGGCGTGCGCGGAGCACGTCCTCGGGCTGTTCGAGGCCGCCCGGCCGCAGGACCCGCGGCCGCGGCAGGCGATCGAGGTGGTCCGGGCGTGGACCCGCGGCGAGGTGATGATGTCGCGGTCGCGCGCCGCGGGCGGGCACGCGATGGCCGCCGCGCGCGACCTGCGCGGCGCTCCCCGGCACGCCGCGTACGCCGCCGGCCAGGCGGCCGTCGTCGCCCACGTCGCCGAGCACGACCTCGGGGCGGCCGCCTACGCGATCAAGGCCGTCCGGGCCGCCGTGCCGGCCGCGGAGGCGGAGGCCGCCGGGCGCCTGGAGTGCCGGTGGCAGCGGGAGCTGCTCCCGGCCGCGGTGCGCTCGCTCGTGCTGGAGGACCAGCGGCGGCGCAACGCCATCTGCTGGTCGGTGTTCGACTGCTGACCGCCGTCCCGGCTGCGGCCTGGCCGGTCGCCGAGCGTGATCGTGAGGCGTGTCGGGGACGCGTGTCGCGGGTCGGCCGACACGGCGCGTGGCCGGGCCGGTGCGGCCGCCTCGGGCGAACGGGGGACGCCCGGCCAGCGTGACCAGGCCTGCGATGCGCCTGTGACTGCTGTGACTTGTGGGACACGCCGGAATGTTGACGCTCGGTTACCGGGTGAACGCCCGGAACGGTCCTAGGGTGTGCCCTCGTGAACGGTCAACACTCCGAGCAGGTGACGCGCGCCTGGGGCCCCACGGCGGCCGCGGCTGTCGTCGCCTGTCTTCCCCCCGCAGCGATGGCCACCAGCATCGGATGCGCCGGCCTCGGCCTGGCGATGGACAGCACGGCGGTCGCCGCATCGGGCGCCGTCGCGGCCACCGTCGGCATGGTCGCGCAGCGCTCCGCCGGGCGACGGCTGCGCCGCCGTCTGCGTCAGGAACGCGCCCGCAACCGCCTCGAGCTGCACGACCTCGAGATCCGGCTCGAGCAGGCGACCCGGCACCTCGCCGAGGCCGTCGCGCTCGCCGAGGCGGCGACCCGGGCGATGTCCGGCGCACCGCTCGTCCTCACCGCGGAGGGCGCCGTCGTCGCGAAGACGCTCACGCCCGCGGCGCAGGCCGCCCTCGTCGCGGAGCCGGCCGCACAGCCGGTCGCCGCGCCGGTCGTGGAGCCCATGGCGCCCGTGGCCCCGGTCGCACCGGTCGCCGTCCCGGAGCCGGCGCGCGTCGTCGTCCCGGCCGCCGAGGCCGACACCGAGGTCATCGAGGCGGTCCCGGCGCTGCCCGCCGGGGCGCCGGAGGGGCTCGACCTGCCGGTGCTGCCGCGCCGGGTCGCTGCCGCCGCCGTCTCGGAGCACCTCAGGGACGCCGCCCGGGTCAACGCCGAGGTCGCCGGCCGGGTCGCCGCCCGGCTCGCGGACCCCGTCTTCGGGCAGCCCGTCGTCCCGGCGACGCCGGCCGACCTCTTCACACCGGCCAACGGCCTGCCGGTGGCCGGTCCCGAGGCGGACGACGCGGGCTGGTTCGCTCCGCGCCGGTCCGGCAACGGCCTGCCGCCCGCACCGCTCAGCCCGGCCGTGGGCATCTCGCTCCCGGTCTCGTCCGGCCCGATGTCCGGCAGCGGCATGCCGCCCGGCCAGCGGGAGCCGGTGAGCGGTGCGCTGACGCTCGTCGGGGCGCAGGCCCGGGAGACCCGGCTGCCCGCGCGTCTCGCGGACGCCCGCGTCGTCGACCTGTCGACGCTCGCGCACCCCGAGTCGAGCGGCCTCATCGTCGTCCGGCGGGGCGGCCGGCACGCGGCGCCCCCGGTGGCCGCCGACCACGTCGCCTGACCCGGCGGCGGCACCGGCCGCACGACCGGCCCGCAGAACCGTTGCGCCGCAGCACCTCCGGGTGCTGCGGCGTGCTGCGTCCGTGGCTACTTGTCGACGTCCCCGACGACGAAGAACGTCGAGCCGAGGATCGCGACCATGTCCGAGACGAGGCAGCCCGGCAGGATCTCGCTGAGCACCTGGACGTTGTTGAAGGACGCCGAGCGCAGCTTGAGCCGCCACGGCACCTTGTCGCCGTTCGACACGAGGTAGTACCCGTTGACGCCCAACGGGTTCTCGGTCCAGCGGTAGACGTGCCCCTCGGGCACCCGGAGCACCTTGGGCAGCCGGACGTTGATCGGGCCCTGCGGCAGCGACCGCAGATGGTCCACGCAGACCTCGACGAGGTCGAGCGAGACGTGCACCTGCTCCAGGAGCACCTCGAGGCGGGCCAGGCAGTCCCCGGCGGTGCGCCCGACGACGCGCCCCGGCCCGCCCGGGCCGAACAGCGGGCCGTAGGCGAGGTACGGGTCGTCGCGGCGCAGGTCGATGTCGAGGCCGCTCGCGCGGGCGATCGGGCCGCTCACCCCGTACGCGGCGGCGAGGTCGGCGGACAGGACGCCGACACCGGCCGTCCGGGCGCGGACGATCGGGTTGCCGACGACGAGTGCCTCGAGCTCGGGCAGCCGGCGCCGGACGGCCTCCACGGCGGAGTCGACGCGGGCGAGCCAGCCCGCGGGCAGGTCCTCCTTGAGACCGCCGACCCGGTTGAACATGTAGTGCATCCGGCCGCCGGAGATCTCCTCCATGACGGCCTGGAGCTCCTCCCGCTCGCGGAAGGCGTAGAAGACCGGTGTGATCGCGCCGAGCTCGAGCGGGTACGAGCCGAGGAACATCAGGTGGTTGAGCACCCGGTTCAGCTCGGCGAGCAGGGTCCGGGCCCAGACCGCCCGCTCCGGCACCTCCATGCCGAGCATCTCCTCGGCGGCGAGCACGACGCCGAGCTCGTTGGCGAACGCCGACAGCCAGTCGTGCCGGTTCGCGAGGACGACGATCTGCCGGTAGTCGCGGACCTCGAAGAGCTTCTCGGCACCGCGGTGCATGTACCCGACGATCGGCTCGGCGGAGACGATCTGCTCGCCGTCCACCCGGATCCGCAGCCGCAGGACGCCGTGCGTGGCCGGGTGCTGCGGCCCGATGTTGAGCACCATGTCGGCCGTGGCGAGGCCGCCGGCACCCACCCCGACGGTGAGCTCGCGACGCTCGGCGGCTGTGTCCACGCGCCGAGTCTGCCAGCCGACGGGAACCGGTGTCCCGCGGGTCACCGTCCATCCGGCGACGACCCCGCTGCGTGAGAGGCTGGCGCCATGTCTGAGCACCCGGCAAGCCCGCGGGCGGCCGAGCCCTTCGAGCCGGACGGCGTGCGCTGGTCCGCGGTCTCCCCGCGCCTGGCGTCCGCCCGCCGGGTGAGCGGCTGCGTGCCCCTGGCGGTCCTCGGCCTCGGCTGCGCCGTCGCCGCTCTCGTCGTGCCCTGGTCGCAGTTCTGGCTGCCCGCCGGGTTCTTCCTCGCGGCGACGGTCTGGACGTGGTGGCTCGCCGGCCGCCAGGCCGCGGCCTGGGCGTACGCCGAGCAGGAGGACGACCTGCTCGTCCGCAGCGGCATCATGTTCCGCCGCATCGTCGTCGTGCCGTACGGCCGGATGCAGTTCGTCGACGTCCACGCCGGCCCCGTCGACCGGCTCTTCCGGATCGCCCGCGTCCAGCTGCACACCGCGTCCGCGGCGAGCGACGCCGCCATCCCCGGGCTGCCGCCCGAGGAGGCCGCGCGGCTGCGTGACCGGCTCTCCTCCCGCGGGCAGTCCCGGCTGGCAGGGCTCTGAGTGGCCGAGCAGCCGGTGACGGAGCGTCCCGCGTCCGGTCCGCCCTCGGGCCGCCCCGCGGCGGCGGACGGCGCCTGGCACCGGGTGCACCCGCTGACCCCCGCGGTGAAGTCGTGGTCGGCGCTCGTCGTCGTCCTCGTCGTGATCGCCCAGGAGTTCGGCCGCGAGGCGGTCGGCGGCAGCGGCGGCAGCAGCAGCGACGGCGGTGGCGGGCCCGGTGAGGCCCCCTTCGACATCCGCGACCTCGGCGGCGGCGTCCTCGCCGGCGGAACGGCCCTCGTCGCGCTCGTCGTCCTGCTCGCCGTCGGGTTCGCCTGGCTGTCCTGGCGGATGACCCGGTACCGGCTCACCGACGAGGCGCTGGAGCTGCACCAGGGCGTGCTCTCGCGGCGGCAGCGGGCCGCCCGGATCGACCGGCTGCAGGCGGTGGACGTCGTCCAGCCGCTCGTCGCACGCATCTTCGGGCTGGCCCGGCTCAACGTCGAGGTCGCCGGCTCCGGGGACTCCAAGATCGAGCTCGCCTACCTGACGCACGACCAGGCGATCGGCCTGCGGGCGCACCTGCTCGCCCGCGCCGCCGGCGTCACCTACTCGACGACCGAGGCGCCGGAGGCTCCCGAGCACGCCGTCTTCGAGCTGCCCGTGCAGCGGCTGCTCGGCTCCGTGGTCCTCTCCGGCGCGTTCGTCACCGCCGTCGTCGGCGGGCTCGGTCTCGTCGTCGGGGCCGGGGTCGCCGCGGCCTTCGGCGCCCCCTTCGGCTCGGCGTTCGCCGGCGTGTTCCCGATGGCGCTCGCCGTCGGCGGCATCCTCTGGAGCCGCTTCACGAACGGCTTCGGCTTCCGGGTGGCGTCCTCGCCGGACGGCGTCCGGCTCCGGCACGGCCTGCTCGAGCAGCGCAGCCAGACGGTGCCGCCGGGCCGGGTGCAGGCGGTGCGCCTGCGGCAGCCGCTGCTGTGGCGGCGCCCCGGGTGGTGGAACGTGCGCGTCAACGTCGCCGGCTACGGCGCGGGCGGCGAGCAGCAGGGCGAGGGCGAGACGACGCTGCTGCCCGTCGCGGACCGCAACGAGGCGCTCCTCGTGCTCTCCATGGTCGTGCCCGACCTCGGCGTCGCGCCGGGGGAGGACCCGCGGTGGCTCGTCGGCACCGCGATGGACGGCGCCGGGCCGGACGGCGGGTTCGTCACCGCGCCCCGGGAGGCGCGCTGGCTCGACCCGTTCGCCTGGCGCCGGACCGGCTACCGGGTCACCGACGAGGTGCTGCTCGTGCGCCGCGGCTGGCTGCACCGCGAGGTGGACGTCGTCCCGCACGCGCGCACCCAGAGCCTCGGCGTCCGGCAGGGGCCGGTGCAGCGCCGGCTGGGCCTGGCGACCTTCGCGGTGCACTCGACGCCGGGGCCCGTCGCGCCGGTCGTGCCGCACCTGTCGTCGGCGCAGGCCGCCGCGCTGCTCGCCGAGCAGTCGGTCCGGGCCCGCGCCGCCCGGCTCGCCGCCGGGCCGGAGCGGTGGATGGCCGGCCCGGGCGACGACCTCACACCGGGCCCGGAGCGCGCGGATCCGGCGGACCCGGGGGGCCCGGCGGCTCCGGCAGCACCGGCTGCGGACGGCCCGCCGCCGACAGCAGCCAGCTGAACCCGCCGAGCCCGTCGGGGTCGAGCAGCTCCGCGACCGCGGAGCGCTCCGCGAGCGCCCGCAGGATCGTGGCCGCCGGCAGCGGCGCGCCGGACGGGTCGTGCGACCCCGGGTGCGCGCCCGGCCCGGCCGACAGGCCCAGGGAGCGCAGCGCGCCGCGCTGACGGACGACGACGCCCGCGGACGCACCGGCGGCCCCGGCCGCCGCCGCGACGGCGTCGAGCGCGACGTGCGCGGTGACGTCGCACGAGCCGTCGGGCACCGGGTCGACGAGGAGCCCGCCCCGGTAGCCGGCGAGGCTGCCCGCCGGTGGCCGGGTCGCCGCCGTGTGGGCGTAGTCGACCGCGAGCAGCACCGCGCCGTGCGGCGTCGCGGCGCAGCGGGCCGCGAGCGCCGACCACAGGGCGTCCCGGGGGCGGCCCACCTCGGCGCGGGTCCCCGTCGGGCGGCCGTCGAGCGGCCACCAGCGGGCGAGCCAGGCCGCGTCGTCCGGCCCGGGCGGGTCGCCGAGGCGCTCGCGCCCGGTCGCCGGGTCGACGAGCACCTCGCGGACGGCGCCGGTGCCGTCGACCTCCACGACCGGGCACGGGACGACGTCGAGGAGCTCCCAGCCGACGACGAGCGCGTCGTCGAGGAGCGGGAGGTCGGCGAGGAGGGCCTGCAGGCCGGCCGACCAGCCCACCCGGTCGGGCAGCGTCGCGGGCCGGGGGACGACGTCGCAGCCGTGCAGGCCCAGCGGCACCGGACCGTCCGCGGCGTCCTCGAGCGCGGCCAGCGCGACGAGCAGCTCGCCGCGGCCGGCCCCGACGTCGACGACCCGGGAGCAGCCCGTCTGCCGGGCCAGCCGGGCGAGCGCGCGGGCGAGCGGCCCCGGCGCGGCGTGGGACGCCGTCCGGAAGTGCCCGGCCGGACCCTCGGGGCGCCGGTAGAACCCGGCGGGCCCGTAGAGGGCGTCCGCCCAGGCGGTCACCCAGGGGGCGTAGTCCTGCGGGCGTACGCCGACCCGGCGCGGGTCCGACTGCGGGTGACTGCCGTCGACGTCCACGCTGCCTACCCTGGCAGGAATGGAGAGCACCCGCCCCGAGGTCCAGCCCGCCGCCGGTCCGGCGGCCGGCCGGTCCGCCCGCCGGCTGCCCCGGCCGCCCCGGGGCGACACGGTGCTGGCCGTCGTCGTGCTCGGGTTCAGCCTTCTCGCGCTGGCCGGCTACACCGGCGCGACGGGCTGGGCCCTGCTGCTCACCGTGGCCCTGTGCGCGCCGCTGGCCTGGCGGCGCAGCCACCCGGAGCCGGCGGCCGGGGTCGTGTTCGCCGCGGCGGCGCTCCAGGTGCTCAGCCCCGGGGTCGGTCCGCTCGTCGCGGACGTCGCCGTCCTGCTCGCGATCTACGCCCTGTCGGCGTACGGGGCGGACTGGGCCCGCCCGGTCGCGCTGCTCGTCGGCCTCGGCGGTGCGCTCGTCGCCGTCCTGCGCTACGGCTCGTCGATCTGGTCCGGGCAGAACCTCGGCTCGGCCCTGGTGTCGCTGGTCTTCCTCGTCGGCTTCCTCGGCATGGTCGTGCTCGTCGTCTGGGGGTTCGGCGTCCTGCGCCGGTCCCGGGTGGCGCGGACCGAGGCGGTCCAGGAGCGGGCCCGGCTCGTCGAGGTCGAGCGCGAGCAGCAGCTGCGGCTCGTCGCCCAGGCCGAACGGGCCCGGATCGCCCGCGACCTGCACGACGTCGTCGCGCACTCGCTCGCGGTGATGATCACCCAGGCGGACGGCGGCCGGTACGCCGCCCGGAGCAACCCCGACAGCGCCGTGCAGGCCCTGGAGACGATCGCCGAGACCGGTCGCACCGCGTTGTCGGAGATGCGCCGGCTGCTCGGCGTCCTGCGGGACGAGGCCCCTGCCACGTCCGCCACGGCACCCCAGCCGGGCCTGGAGGACCTCTCGGCCCTCGTCGACGGGCTACGGTCCGGGGGGCTGGCCGTGACGCTCGAGTCGCGCGGCGAGCCGGCCGCGCTGCCGCAGGGGATGGGGCTGGCGGCCTACCGGATCGTCCAGGAGGGGTTGACGAACGTGCTCAAGCACGCCGGTCCGCAGGCGACGGCGCGGGTGCACCTGTGGTGGTCGCCGTCCGCGCTCACGGTCGACGTCGTCGACGACGGTCGCGGGGCCGCCGCGGTGGCGCCGGACGACGGGCCCGGCCACGGCCTGCTCGGCATGCGAGAGCGCGCCGCGGTCTACGGTGGCAGCGTCCAGGCCGGGCCGATGCCCGGCGGCGGGTTCGGCGTCCGGGCGGTCTTCCCGCTCGCGTTCACGCCGACGGCGATGCCGGGGGTGCGGGCGTGAGCGAGCAGGGTGCGGTCGGTCAGGGGGCGGACGCCGAGGGTGCGGGCGGCCGGCGGATCCGGATCCTCCTCGTCGACGACCAGGCGCTCGTCCGTGCCGGGTTCCGGATGGTCATCGACAGCCAGCCCGACCTCGAGGTCGTCGGCGAGGCCGCGGACGGTCTCGCGGGCGTGCAGGCGGTGCAGCGGCTCGCCCCCGACCTCGTCGTCATGGACGTGCGGATGCCCGTCCTCGACGGGATCGAGGCGACCCGCCGGATCGTCGCCCTGCCGGACCCGCCGCGGGTCGTCGTCCTCACGACGTTCGACCTCGACGAGCACGCGCTCGCCGCGATCCGGGCCGGGGCGAGCGGCTTCCTGCTCAAGGACGCGCCGCCGGAGGACATGCTCGCCGCCCTGCGGACCGTGCACGCCGGGGACGCCGTCATCGCGCCCTCGACGACCCGCCGGCTCCTCGAGCACCTCGCCCCGCACGGCTGCGACCCGGTCGCGCTGCAGTCGGTCGAGCACCTCACCGAGCGCGAGCGGGAGGTCCTCGTCGCGATGGCGCGGGGCTGGTCGAACTCCGAGATCGCGACCCGGCTCTTCGTCGCCGAGGGCACGGTGAAGACCCACGTCGGGCGGATCCTCGCCAAGCTCGACGCCCGGGACCGGGTGCAGGCCGTCATCGTCGCCTACGACGCGGGGCTCGTGCGTCCCGGCGGCTGACGCGGGTCCGACGGCGGGTACGACCCAGGGGGTACCGCCCGCCGGCGGGAACACCACCGGCGAGGGACGATCCGGCGGCCGGTCCGCTGCGACCGTCGAGGTATGACCGAACCCGTCAGCACGAACCCCTGGAACGCCGGCGTCCCCGGCGTGCACGGTCCGCAGGGCGGCG
>NZ_MWLL01000182.1 GCF_002198675.1 Kineosporia sp. R_H_3
GGCACCGCAAGGGCCCCAGCGCGACCCCGAGCGCGTCGCCGAGCCGCGGCACGACCCCGAAGGTCCCCGGCGAGCGCGGCCGCGGCCGGCCGACGACCCGCACGGGCGCCGTCCAGGGCCGCCCGGTCGGGCAGCCGCCGCGCCGCGGGCCCGTGCCGCCGAAGGAGACCGTCGACGTCCACGTCGAGGGCGGCATCCGCCTGCAGAAGGTGCTCGCGCAGGCCGGTGTCGGCTCCCGCCGCCGCTGCGAGGAGCTCATCGAGGCGGGCCGGGTGCAGGTCGACGGTCACGTCGTCACCGAGCTCGGCGTCCGGATCGACCCGAAGAGCCAGTCCGTGCACGTCGACGGTCTGCGGATCCAGCTCGACGAGACCCTCATCTACGTGGCCTTCAACAAGCCGGTCGGGGTGCTGTCGTCGATGACGCTCGGCCAGGGCGACGACCGGCTCACCCTCGGCGACTTCATGGTCGACCGCGAGGAGCGGCTGTTCCACGTCGGCCGGCTCGACGTCGACACCGAGGGCCTCATCCTGCTCACGAACGACGGCGAGCTCGCGAACCGGCTCACGCACCCGAGCTACGAGGTGCCCAAGACGTACCTCGTCGAGGTCGCCGGCAAGGTCGAGCGGGACGTCGGCAAGCAGCTCATGACCGGTGTCGAGCTCGACGACGGCATCGCCTCGGTCGACTCGTTCAAGGTCGTCGACGCCCGCCCGGGCAAGGCGCTCCTCGAGGTCACCCTGCACGACGGCCGCAACCGGATCGTCCGCCGGCTCATGGCCGCCGTCGGGCACCCCGTCGAGCAGCTCGTCCGGGTCAAGGTCGGCCCGATCCGGCTCGGCGACCTGCGCACGGGTCGCAGCCGGGTCCTCAACAAGGGCGAGATCGCCTCCCTCATGGAGGCCGTGGGGCTCTAGGCCCGCGGTTCCGCCATCCGGACCTGCTGTCCGGGTGGTGGACGGTCCGGCTAGCGTGGATCCGGCTGCGGGCACGTGACCTGCGGTTTTCCGGACGAAGGAGGACACGGTGGCACTGCGGGCCGTGCGCGGGGCGACACAGGTGACGGCGGACGACCGCGAGGTCGTCCTCGCCGCCAGCCGTGAGCTCGTCGAGAAGGTCATGGCGGAGAACGGCCTGGCCCAGGACGACGTCGTGAGCATCGTCTTCACCGCGACCCGGGACATCGTCAGCGTCGCCCCCGCCCTCGCCGCCCGTCAGCTCGGCTTCCACGAGGTCGCGCTCATCTGCGCGCAGGAGATGTACGTCGAGGGCGGCATGCCGCTCGTCGTCCGGCTCCTCGCGCACGTGGAGACCGACCGTCCGCGTGCCGACATCGTCAACGTGTACCTCCACGGCACCCAGGTGCTGCGCGCCGACGTCCCGCCGGTCGTCGACGTCGAGCGCGCCGGCGACCGGGACGGCGACCCGGCGTGAGCCTCGACGCCGCCGTCGCCGCCGGCCTGCCGACCGTCAAGGTCGTCGGGACCGGTCTGCTCGGCACGAGCGTCGGCCTGGGCCTGGCGTCCGGCGGCGCGCGCGTCCTGCTGTCCGACCCCTCGCCGACGGCGCTCGCGCTGGCCCGTGACCTGGGGGCCGGCACGGCAGCCGCCGGCGGCGACGGCGCGGACGTCGGCCTCGTGGTCGTCGCGGCCCCGCCCGACGTCACCGCGGACGTCGTCCTCGCCGAGCTCGCCGCGCACCCGGCGGCGACCGTCACGGACGTCGCGAGCGTCAAGTCAGGGATCCTCGCCGAGGTCGCGGCCCGCGGCGGGGACCTGTCGCGCTACGTCGGCGGCCACCCGATGGCCGGCCGGGAGCGCTCCGGCCCGGTCGCCGCCCGCGGCGACCTGTTCATCGGGCGGCCGTGGGTCGTCTGCGCGGGGGAGAAGGCGGACGGCGACCGCGTCGACCTCGTGCGCCGGCTCGCCCTCGCGCTCGGGGCGACCCCGGTCGTCATGGGTGCCGAGGAGCACGACGCCTCGGTCGCCGTCGTCTCGCACGTGCCGCAGGTCGCCGCGAGCCTCGTCGCGGCCCGCCTGCGCACCGCCCCCGAGGGCGCCGTCGGCCTCGCCGGCCAGGGCTTGCGCGACGTGACCCGGATCGCGGGCAGCGACCCGCTGCTCTGGGCCCAGATCCTCTCGGCGAACGCGGCGCCCGTGCTCGACGTGCTCACCGCGCTGCGCGCCGACCTCGACGGTGTCATCGCCGGGCTGGCGTCCATCGCCGCCGAGGGCGGCCCCGGCGACGGCGCCCCGCCCGCCCTGGGCGCCCGGGCCGCGGTCGCGAAGGTCGTCGCCGACGGCAACGTCGGCCGCGAGCGGATCCCCGGCAAGCACGGCGGCCAGGCGACCCGGTACGCGGTCGTGACGGTCGTCGTCCCCGACGCCCCGGGCTCGCTCGCCCGGCTGTTCGCCGACATCGGCGACGCCGGCGTCAACGTCGAGGAGCTCGCTCTCGAGCACGCCCCGGGCCGGGCCGTCGGCCTCGTCGAGGTGTCGGTGCTGCCCGCCGTCCGGGAGCGGCTCGAGGCGGCGCTCGACGCCGCGGGGTGGAAGGTCGTCGCCTGACGGCAGGTGCGTCTGCGCCGTCCGGGCGTCACGCGGCAGGGGGGACGTCGCGCAGCGACTACCCTTGGACGGGGCCGTCACCGGCCTCCACGACTTGTACGACACCCGATCGCCTCCCGGAAGGGTTCCTCGACGTGCCCGCACCTGACGCCGCCGCGTCGCGCCGTCCGTTCGTCGTCGCCGTCGACGGGCCCTCCGGGTCCGGCAAGTCGAGCGTCTCGCGGGAGGTGGCCCGCCGGCTCGGCGTCGGCTACCTCGACACCGGTGCCATGTACCGCGCGGTCTGCTGGTCGATCCTCGACGCCGGCATCGAGCTCACGGACGCCGCGGCGGTCGCCGACCGGGCCCGCGCCGTCGACCTCGTCGTCGGCACCGACCCGGACACCCCCACCGTGACCGTCGCGGGCACCGACGTCACCGCCGCGATCCGGGAGACCCGGATCTCCGCGGCCGTGAGCGCCGTGGCGACCAACCTCGACGTCCGCGCCGAGCTGCGCCGCCGCCAGCGCGAGATCATCGAGGCCGAGCGGGACGGTCGCGGCGGCGTCGTCGCCGAGGGCCGCGACATCACGACGGTCGTCGCACCCGACGCCGACGTCCGCATCCTGCTCACCGCCGACGAGCGCGCCCGGCTCGCCCGCCGCGCCCGCGAGGTGCACGGCTCGGACGACGAGACCGCACTCGCCGCGACCCGCGACCAGGTGCTCCGCCGGGACGCCGACGACTCGACCGTGTCGAGCTTCCACGAGGCCGCCGACGGCGTCCTGCACCTCGACTCCTCCGACCTGACCTTCGAGGAGACCGTCGGGGCCGTCCTCGACGTCGTCCTCGAGACCGTGGAGGGGACGCCGGGAAAAGCCGCGTCGTCCGGCTCGGTGGTCGCTGACCTCGTCGCCGCGGCACGGGTCGACGGCGAGCCGGACACCCTGACCGTCGACCTCGAGGGCACGCTCACGGGCGCAGGCGGTCGGAGCGGGACCGCGTCGTGAACCCGCCGTGGTGGGCCCGTCCCATCGCGGCTCTGCTGTTCGGGGCCGTCTGGCCCGTCCGGGTCCACGGGGCCGAGAACGTCCCGCCGCAGGGCCCGGTGATCCTCGCGAGCAACCACAGCGCCCTGCTCGACGGACCGCTGCTCATCGCCGCGAGCCCGCGCTGGACGGTCTGCCTCGTCAAGGCCGAGGCGTTCCGCGGCCTCCTCGGCGCGATCATGCGCCGGGCGGGGATGATCCCCGTCGAGCGGCACACCGGGGACCGGGCCGCGCTGACGGCCGCACTCGGCGTCCTGGAATCGCACGGGGTGCTCGGGATGTTCCCCGAGGGGACCCGTGGACGCGGCGACGTCGCCGCCGTCCAGCAGGGGGTGGCCTGGCTCGCGCTGCGCTCCGGTGCACCCGTCGTCCCGGCCGCCTGCCTCGGGGTGCGGCGGACCGGTGAGGGTACGAACCACCTGCCGCGGCCCCGCCGCCGGCTCGACGTCGTCTTCGGCCCGCCGCTCGCGGTGGCGGCGCCGGACGGCGTCCCCGGCCGCACCGCACTCGCACACGCCACCGCATCGGTGCGGGACGCGCTCGCCGAGCACGTCACCCGCGCCGTCGAACTGACCGGACAGAGCCTGCCGGAGGACCTCGGATGGTCCCCCGAGCAGGTCGCCCGAGGGGAGCACCTGTGACCGACCACGACCCGACCACGCAGACCGACGGCAGCGCAGCCGTCGGTGTCGCGGCCGCCGAGACCGCGCCCGCCTCGTCTGACGCGCCGAACGCGCCGAACGCGCCGACCGCGGACGGCGGGCCGGACGTCGCCCGCGCCCTGCGGGTGGGGCTGTCGGAGTACGCGCTCTCCGACGAGGACCTCGCCCTGCTCGAGGGCCGGGGGGACGAAGACGCGGACGGCGACGGCTCCGCGCCGCTGCCGGTGCTCGCCGTCGTCGGCCGGCCGAACGTCGGCAAGTCGACGCTCGTCAACCGGATCATCGGCCGCCGCGAGGCCGTCGTCGAGGACGTCCCCGGGGTGACCCGCGACCGCGTGACCTACGAGGCCGAGTGGGCCGGCCGCCGGTTCGTCGTCGTCGACACCGGCGGCTGGGAGCGCCAGGTCAACGGCATCGACGCCCGGGTCGCCGAGCAGGCCGAGATCGCCATCGGCCTCGCCGACGCCGTGATGTTCGTCGTCGACGCGACCGTCGGCGCGACCGCGACCGACGAGGCCGTCGTCAAGCTGCTGCGGCGTGCGGGCAAGCCCGTCGTCCTCGCCGCGAACAAGGTCGACGACCAGCGCGGGGAGGCGGACGCCTCGGTGCTGTGGAACCTCGGGCTGGGGGAGCCGTACCCGGTGTCGGCCGTCCACGGCCGGGGGAGCGGCGACCTGCTCGACGCGTGCATGGCGGTGCTGCCGCCGGTGTCCGCGGTCGGCGGCCCGAACACGCCGGGGCAGCGCCGGGTGGCCCTGGTCGGCCGCCCGAACGTCGGCAAGTCGAGCCTGCTCAACGCGCTCGCCGGGTCGCAGCGGGTCGTCGTCGACTCGGTCGCCGGGACGACCCGCGACCCGGTCGACGAGATCATCGAGCTGTCCGGCCGGGCCTGGAAGTTCGTCGACACGGCGGGCATCCGGCGCAAGGTGCGGCAGTCGGAGGGCGCGGACTTCTACGCGTCGCTGCGCACCCAGGGCGCGCTGGAGAAGGCCGAGGTGGCCGTCGTCCTCCTCGACGCGTCCGAGCCGCTCACCGAGCAGGACACCCGGGTCATCCAGATGGTCGTCGACGCCGGCCGGGCCGTCGTCCTCGCGTACAACAAATGGGACCTCGTCGACGAGGAGCGCCGCCGCTACCTCGAGCGCGAGCACGAGGTGGACCTCGTGCAGGTGCAGTGGGCCCCCCGGATCAACTTCTCGGCGCTGACGAAGTGGCACACCAACCGGCTCGTGCCGGCGATCGACACCGCGCTCGCGTCGTGGGAGCTGCGGGTGCCGACGAGCCGGCTCAACTCGGTGCTCGCCGAGATCGTGTCGGCGCACCCGCACCCGGTCCGCGGCGGCAAGCAGCCCCGAATCCTCTTCGGGACCCAGGCCTCGACGAAGCCGCCGCGGTTCGTGCTCTTCACCACGGGCTTCCTCGAGGCCGGCTACCGCCGGTTCGTCGAGCGCCGCCTGCGCGAGGAGTTCGGCTTCGTCGGGACGCCGATCGAGGTCTCGGTGCGCCCGCGCGAGAAGCGCAAGAAGTAGCCCCCGCCCCACCGCTCATGCTCGCGGTCGGTACCGGTTTCGAGCCCTTCTGGCGCCGATTCCGGTACCTGCCGCGAGTATCAGCGGCGGGTTTCGGCCGCGATCACCGGACGGCGGCCGCGAGCCGGGCGTACTCGGCGGTGAGGTCGGGCTGCTGGTAGTGCGCGTTGAGCCCCGACGGGTTCGGCAGCACCCACAGCCGGGCCCCGCCGAGCGTCTCGTCCTGCGGCCCGACCCGCGCCTTCGGCCGCCCGAACGCGACCCGGTACGCCGTGACGCCGAGCACCGCGACGTGCGGCGGCCGCCACCGCTCGACGAGCGCCTCGAGCCGCGGGACCCCGGCCCGGATCTCGTCGTCGTCCAGCTCGTCCGCCCGCGCCGTCGCCCGGTTGACGAAGTTCGTGATGCCGATGCCCGAGGCGAGCAGCTCCGCGGCGTCCTCGGGCTGCAGCCTGCGCGACGTCAGCCCTGCCTCGAAGAGCGTCTGCCACAACCGGTTCGACGGCCGCCCGAAGTGCAGCCCCGACCACCCGGCCCACAGCGACGGGTTGATCCCGACGAGCAGCACCCGCAACCCAGGTCCCACGAGGTCGTCGACGGCCCGGTCGTACGCCGCCTCGAGCTCGGCCCTCGTCGGTCGCGTCCCCGGCACGCCCCCGACCCTAGCCGCGCCTCGCTGCCGCGCCTCCGGCGCCGCCGGACAGCGGTGTCGGACGCCGCCGTCGCGGACCCGGGGAGCCGTTACCGGTGTGAGTCTGACCCCGCCGATGGGGTAGCATCCTGAAGCCGGATCGCCCCGCAAGGGCGGCCCGACAGGTGACCGGGATGTGGCGCAGCTTGGTAGCGCACTTGACTGGGGGTCAAGGGGTCGCAGGTTCAAATCCTGTCATCCCGACTGCAAAGTCGCAGGTCAGAGGCCGCTTCCCTAGGCCGGGGAGGCGGCCTCTTCCGCGTCGCCGGCCAGCACTACATCGACGAAGCGCGGGTGTACTTCCCATCGTCAGCCGGTTGGCCTGTCTTGGTGTCCCACCGCCGTCGCGACCGGACATTGGCCTAGGTCGCGGCCGGACATGGTGTCGCTGACTGAGGCGTACTCGCGTTCCTCGACCCGGCAGGCGCTGCGGCGCAGGGGGGTATGCGGCCGACGTGAGTGATGCCCCTTGGCATCACGGTCAAGGGTCGAGGCTTGATCTCGACGTTGCAGGAAGCGCGGCGCGTCCTCGTGCGGATGCTGGGGCGCGCGATGGACGAACCGCCGGAGCCGGTGCCCTGGACCGTCGTGGGGCTGGCCGTGTCGGGCCGCTGGCCGACGACTCGCTGTCGCCGACCTCTGTCGTTCCCTCGTCGCGGCAGCGGCGAGCTCGAGGGCCGCAGCCGTACCCGTCCACGAGGTAGCACAGGTGCTACATTGGCCGTTATGGCAGAGGTGGGGCTGCGGGAGATGCGACAGAACGCCAGCGATCTCGTCCGTCGTGCCGAGGCGGGTGAGCAGGTGACGATCACTGTCGCCGGCCGTCCTGCGGCCGTGATCGGGCCGATCGCTCCTCGGGCGTGGCGTCGTTGGGCAGACCTGGCGGACCTGTTCGGTGAGAACGCGGACCCGGATTGGGAAGCGGACCGCGATCGGCTCGACGATGCTCCGCGCGACCCGTGGGCAGACCGGTGAGCCGGGGCGTCCTCGACACGAGCGTCCTCATCGCCGCTGACGTCCAACCGATCCCTGGTGAACTCGCGATCAGCGTCATCAGCCTCGCCGAGTTGCACTACGGCGTCCTCGTCGCCCAGTCCGAGGACACTCGCGCCGTCCGCCTGGCCCGGCTCGTCGGGCTTCAGAAGCGGTTCGACCCGCTGCCGGTCGACGAGGCCGTGGCCGACAGCTACGGTCGGCTGGCGGCCAGAGTCGTGAACCAGGGACGGCAGCCTCGGGGGCGGGTCATGGATCTGCTGGTCGCGGCCACCGCCCACGCGCACTCGGCGACGCTGTACACCCGCAACGCGGAGGACCTGAAAGGGCTGGAGGACCTGGTCGACGTCGTCGCCGTCTGAGCCTCGAGCGGGACTCGGCGCGGGCGTCAGTAAGGCACGCAAGCCCACGGGCCGGCGCCCGATGCGGCCTCTTCCGTGTCGCCGGGCAGCAGGGCACCTACGGATAGCACCGGCGGACCGATCGCTAGCATGCCGCCTGTTGTCCACGCCGCGGGCGGGGGTCGATCGTGAGGGCACGGGAGAAGCGCCGGCGCCGTCGGCGGCGGGCGGCACTCGTCGTCGGGCCGGTGGTCCTGGCGCTGGTCGCCGTCGTCGGGTGGGTGACGATCGGGGACATCCGCTACCACGACTCGATCAGCGTCGTCCGCTCGCGGGTCGCGAACGCTACGGACACCGGTGAGGTCCGGGCACTGAAGCGGGCCGCCGTCGGGCGCACGGTGACGGGGGCCGACCTGGCGCAGGCCGTCGCGTTCGTGCGGGGGGAGAACGACGGCGCCGACTTCCGGCTGGTGACCCTGCTCCGGCTGCGCCTCGGGTACCCCGATAGGCTCGCGCCGGACGCCGACGAGGCACTGCGGTCGACGCTGCTCGGGATGCGGTACTGGATGACCGAACCGGGAACGAACGGCCTGGTCTACTGGAGCGAGAACCACCAGGTCCTGTTCGCGACGGCCGAGTATCTCGCCGGGCAGCTGTATCCCGACGACAGGTTCCGGGACGGCCGCACCGGCCGCGCGCACCACGAGGAAGCCAGGGACCGGCTGCTCTTCTGGTTGGCACAGCGGTGGCGCTACGGGTTCTCGGAGTGGAACTCGCACTACTACGCCGAGGACGTCGCGGCGCTCAGCGACCTCGTCGACTTCGCGGGCGACGGGGACCTCCGCGGCCGAGCCACCATGGTGCTCGACAGGCTGCTGCTGGACGTGGCGAGCCGTGCCTTCCGCGGCGAGTTCATCAGCGCCTCCGGGCGCCTGTACGAGAACAACCGCACGACCGGGGACGACGCGATCCGTCGCATCCTGCGGCACGCCTTCGAGGGGGCCGACGTCGCGAGCGCCTCGGACGCGATCGACATCAACTTCCTGCTCAGCAGCTATCGCACGCCACCGGTGCTGGCTGCGATCGCCGGTGACCCGACCGCGACGGCGATCACCAGCACGGCGGGGCGCAACCTGGCCGACCTCGATGCAGACGCCTCCCTCACCACGGCCGAGCGCCGGATCATGGCGCAGTGGGGCATGGAGGCCTTCACCAACCCGGAGGCGGTCGACACCTCCGTCGACTGGATCCGCGCCCACGGTCTGCTGGCGAACCCCTACCTGTCGGCGTTCCGGCAGCTGGACTACCGGGCCTTGCGCGCCGTCGGCGCCCTGCCGCTGATCAGCCGCCGGCTCGACCTGCCCACCAACGGGACAGCGCTGCAGCGGGCGGACGTCTACGGCTACCGCACGGCCGACTACGCGATGTCGACGACCCAGGACTACCAGCCGGGGGCCTTCGGCAACCAGGAAGCCGTCGTCCAGCTCACCCTCGACCGCGGGCTGAGCCTGTTCCACAACCATCCGGCCGTCCGCCCCGGTGAGCCGTCGCCGAACGGCAGCTCACCCGGCTACTGGACGGGCGACGGGTACCTACCGGTCTCCTGCCAGAGCGAGGGCGTCAGTCTCTCCGTCTACGACCTGCCCGACCACTCCGGGCGCGGGCGGTCCGCTGTGCTCGAGTACACCCATCTGCGCGTCCCCTTCGCCCGCTTCGACCGGGTCGAGCTCGCGGGCAACCGGCTGCTCCTGCAACGCGGGACCGTACTCGTCGCGGTCACCGGTGCCACCGCGCTGCGCCGGACCTCCGACGAGGAGGTGGTGCAGGACGGCCGCCGTACCTGGTGGGTGGTCGAGGCGTCGTCCACCCGCGCCGAGACCTTCGCAGCGTTCGCCGAGCGGGTGCGGGCAGCACGCGTCTCGTTCGACGGGACGACGCTGACGTACGCCGCACCGCGCCGGACGCTGACGGCGTCCACCGAGGCCGGGTGCACCGCCGACGGGAGCCCGATCGCCGTCCCCTACGGCCGCGTCCCCGCCCCGTACGCCCGGACGGACGGCAGCGGCGACCGGGTGACCGTCGAGTTCGGCGGTCGCCGCCTCGACCTCGACTACGCGAAGGGCACCCGGGTTCAGTCCGGATCCACCGAGTGAGTGCGGATCGGTGGCGTCCGGTGTCGTGCTCGGCCGAGCCGGCTGGCTGGTGCGGTCGGTGGTGGCGTCACCCGCGCACGTCGGCCACGAGCACGACCGGCCCGCCGGCACTCCTCCGCTGCTCGAGGACGTGGCCGGCAGCGTCGTAGACCGAGGAGATTCCCTGCCCGGTCGCCCGGACCACCGGGACGCCGCCCATGACCGCAGCCCACACGGCGCTCCTGTGGTGGAGGACCTCGAACCCGCCGGGCCAGTCGTTCGAGGGCGCCGCGAGGAGGGCGTGGGCCCGCCGGGCCGAGCGAGCGGTGTCGGAGTAGTCGAGGTCGACGCAGATGGCCGTCGACAGCGCTGTTCCGTCGGCCAACCGGTGCGGGCCCACCTCCATCTTCCTGAGGCACGGCGGCTCGGCCCCGCGGGCGGGATGCTGCTTGTCGTGGTGGGCGACCACACCGGTCTTGTCGATGACCGCCAACGTGTTCCGTGGCGTCGCCATGTCGAAGTAGGGGGCGACGATCGTCACGTCGAGCGCGCGGGCCCACTCCTCGACGCCCCCGCACCACCGCTCCGCAGCCGCCGCGTCGTCGGCGACGAAGCTGACCTCGGGGAGCACGATCACCTCGGCGCCCTGACGCGCGGCGTCCTCGACATGGGGCCGGTAGCGCGCGAGCGTCCCTTCGACGTCGCGGTACTCGGGCGACTCCGCCGGCCACGTCCCGGTCAGCTCGCCGTGCTCCGGAGGCCTGCCGTCGACGACCACCGCCGCGACGCGACGCGGGACACCGCGCTCGACCTGGGCGGTGGCGCGGCTGAAGCTCACCCAGCCGAAGGCCAGAACGGTCACGACGAAGACGCCCCCGGCCGTCGCCGCCCAGGGGTACCCGCACAGCGCCAGGGCCACCGCCGTGCTCGCGGTGGCGAGGACGGCGGTCGTCATCAGGTCGCCGCCGAGGCGCGCCGTGTGCACGACGACCAGCCACGGCTGCTGGGTGCGTGCGAGCGGGTTGTTCGCGAACCGGGGAGCGCCGAGCAGACGCAACGGGAGCAGGGCGGCCACCACCGCCGCAGGCAGGCCCACCACCAACCACGGCCCGGGGACCAGCCACGCCGCCAGGGCGACAGCCGCTCCCCAGCTCACGGCGCTCGTCGCGGCCGTCAACGGAACGAGGTGGCGCAGCGTCCGTGACCACACCCCGGCGGCGCTCGCGAGGCCACCGACGAGCGCCGCGGCCAGGCCGGCCTCCAGAGGAGTGCGCAGCAGCGCCAGGAGGGCAAGAGGGAGGACGGCGCACCAGCCGATGAGGGGCAGCAGCAGCTTCACGTTCCTGGTCGTGGACATCGCGCCTCCGATCGACGACCGGGCGAGCCGGACGCCGTCGCTGCGGCGGTCTCCTGCGAGCGACGTGCGTCGACGCCCTTCCACCAAGATCAGCCGCCGGCCCCGCCCGGGCCAGAGGCAGAGGTCCCAGGGGCAGCCCGGACCGACCCCCCCGGCCGGGCCGCCGGTGCATCCGCTCAGCCGTCGGTGCCCGGACGACCTGTCAGCTCCTCGTCAGCTCCTGGGCGAGCATGACGATGATGCCGCTGGGGCCGCGGACGTAGGTGAGCCTGTAGATGTCCTCGTAGGTCGCCACCCCGCGCAGCGGGTGGCAGCCGTGCCGCGCCGCGATCGCGAGAGCCTCGTCGATGTCGTCGACCGAGAAGGCGACGCGGTGCATGCCGATCTCGTTGGGGCGCGTGGGTTCGGTCTCGATCGCCTCGGGGTGGATGTACTCGAAGAGCTCGAGGCGCCCGTTGCCGTCCGGCGTCTGGAGCATCGCGATCCTGGCGTGGTTGCCGTCGAGGCCGACGGCGGTGTCGGTCCAGTCCCCGCTCACCTCGTCCCGGCCCAGGACGGTCAGGCCGAGATCGGTGAAGAACGCGATCGCCGCCTCGAGGTCCCGGACGGCGATGCCGACGTTCTCGAGCTTGATGGGCATGCGCGGCAAGGTACCGGTCGCGGGTACCCCCTTCACCTCTTCCTCTTGCCGACGCCCGGCACGGACGCGATCTGTCTCATCCAGTCCGCGACCTGCCGTGCGTCGAGGTCGTCGACGGACGCGAGCTCGACGCCGCGTGTCGCCCTGCCCATTCCCACCGGTGTCACCGGAGGCACCGGCTCGAGGGTCGCGCCGTTGATGAACATGAGCTTCACGTGGCCGGCGAAGCCGCCGCAGCTGAAGCACCACCCGTCACCCACGCCGTAGTACGCCATTCCCCACTTCACCGAGCGCTGGAGGTGGGGGAGTGTCTCGGCCGCCAGGGCGTCGACGGCTTCGGCGATGCCGCGCTGGGGTTGCGGGAGGCCGGCGATGTAGGCGAAGACCGGCTTGTCGCCGACCGCGGCCTTCGCCGGGCTCGCCCTGCCGGTCATGGCTTCCGGCAAGGTCGTTCCGGCGCCGGCCGGCGGTGCTCCCGTGGCCGGTCCGGGCACGTCGTCGCTCTCGGAGACGTTGGACGCCATGATCACTCCGTGGTCGAGGCAGTTGGCTTCACCCGGATCGGACCAGGGCGGTGAGGCAAGCTCATCGCTGCTGTCGGAGACAGCGCCGCCCCGTCGGCCATGTACCGGGGCGCGTCGTCACGGCGCGATGACGAGCTCCGCGACGCGGTCGCCGTCCAGGGCGAACCGGTACCGGAGCACGACGACACCGCCGGGGAAGTCGCCCTCCAGCCGGTGGGCGGCCACCCAGTGGGTGTCGTCGACGCGTTCGGCGGCGACGAGCGTGGTGGTGTACGTGAACTCGGCGCCGGCCTTCGACAGGAACCCGCGGATCTCGTCGGTCCCTCGGTAGGTCGTGCCGTCGTCGATGACCACAGCGGTGGGAGTGAAGGCGCCGAGCGCGGCGTCGGTGTCACGGGCCTGGTGCGCTGCCAGGTAGTCCCGGATCGTGGCAGGGAGCTGGTCGGGGCGGATGCTGGTCGGTTCGGTCATGCACCGAACGGTGCCGCCTCCCCGTGGGGGACGGTCAAGTGCTGGAGTCTCCCCCGGGGAGAGGGTGCATCCTGGGCGGGTGCTGGCGATCGGTGAGTTCTCGCGGCTGACCCACCTCAGCGTCCGCACCCTCCGCCGCTACCACGAGGCGGGCCTGCTCGAGCCGGCGGACGTGGACGACGCGACGGGCTACCGCTCCTACAGCGCGGACCAGATCCCGACCGCCCAGGTCATCCACCGCCTGCGTGAGCTCGACGTCCCGCTGCCCGACGTCCGGCGCATCCTGCGGTCGCCCGATCCGCACACCCGGGCCGCGCTCGTCGCCGACCACTTGCAGCGGCTCGAGGCGCAGCTGGACCGGACCCGCGCCGCGGTGGCGTCACTGCAGCGGCTGCTCCGCCCGGACCCGGCCCCGGCGGAGGTGGAGCTGCGCGCGGTCCCGGCGGCCACGGTCGCAGCGGTCGAGGACGACGTCACGCACGACGAGGTCATCGCCTGGTACGCCGGGGCGATGGCGGAGCTGGACGCCGCGGTGAAGGAGCCGACCGGTGTCCCCGGCGGGCTCTACGACAACGCCCTGTTCGAAGAGGGCAGCGGTCACGTGCTCGTCTACCGGCCGACCGCCGACCCGCCCCGCAGCGGCCGCGTCCGGCCGCTAACCCTGCCGGCCGTCGAGCTCGCCGTCACCACCCACCCCGGCGACCACGACGACATCGACGTCACCTACGGCGTGCTCGGCGCGTGGGTGGTCGCCAACGCGCTCGCGGTGGCGGGACCGGTGCGGGAGACGTACCTCGTCGGGCCACGGGACACGGCGGACCCCTTGGCCTGGCGGACCGAGATCGGCTGGCCGGTGTTCCGGGTCGCGCCGCGCTGAGGTGCGCGGCCGCCGGGGCACGGACCCGCTGACCGATGCACGGCCCGACCGGGTCGGGTCGTGGACGTGCGGCACAGCGCCTACGGTGGCCCGATGACGACCAAGATCACCTCGCGGACCCGTGGCCGCGCCGTCGCCCAGGTCGCCCTCGGTGCGGCGATGCTCGTCGCCGGGACGGGGCACCTGACCTACCAGCGCGAGGAGTTCCGGGCCCAGGTGCCGTCGTGGTTCCCTGCGGACCCCGACCTCGTCGTCCTGCTCTCGGGCGTCGTCGAGATCGGTTTCGGCGCCGCGATGCTCACCGTCTGGAAGCAGCCGTGGCGTGCCCGCGTCGGCCTGCTGCTCGCGCTCTTCTTCGTCGCGGTCTTCCCCGGGAACATCGCCCAGCTCACCGAGCACCGCGACGCGTTCGGGCTCGACACGGACACCAAGCGCGCCGTCCGGCTGCTCTTCCAGCCACTGCTCGTGCTGTGGGCCTGGCTCTCCACCCGGCCGCGCGCGGACGTCGCGGGGGAGTGACGACGACCCTCTCGGCCAGGTGCCGCAGCGGCCTCGCCCCGTGGCCCCGAGCCGATGTCCGGCATGCTGGACGGATGTCCGCGCTCCGGCCCGTCACCCGACTGCTGCCGCCCGTCGCGGCCCTCGTCGCCCTGCTGCTCGCCGGCGCGTGCAGCACGGGAGGGCAGGAGCCGCCTGCGGCCCGACCGACGACCGTGTCGTCGACGACTCCGGCGGCCGGGAGCACGTCGCCCGCGTCGTCGTCCGCATCGCCGTCGGCTGCCATGTCGGGGACAGCGTCCGCCGCGGACCGCAGGCCACCCGACATCTCGGTCCCCTCGGGCGGCAACCGTCGCGGGCCGATGCCGCTGCTGCTCCTTCTGCACGGCTACACGTCGAACAGCGCCGAGGTCGACCTGTACTTCGGGCTCCGGGAACGGGCTGCGGCGGCAGGGATCCTCTACGTCCGGCCGAACGGCACCGTCGACGGGCGCGGTGCCCAGTTCTGGAACGCGACCGATGCCTGCTGCGACCTGTTCGACACCGGCGTGGACGACTCCGGCTACCTGCTCGGCCTGATCGACACCCTGGCACGGGAGTACCCGATCGACCCGCGGCGGATCTACGTCATGGGTCACTCCAACGGCGGGTTCATGGCGTACCGGATGGCCTGCGACCACGCCGACCGGGTGGCCGCCGTCGTGTCGGTCGCCGGCGCGATGCACGCCGACCGGGCCGACTGCACGCCGGCCGCGCCCGTGAGCGTGCTCCAGGTGCACGGCACGGACGACGAGCTCGTGCCGTACGAGGGCGGGCAGATCCAGGGTGACGAGGTGCCCCCGGCGGCGCGGACCGTCAAGGACTGGGCGACCCTCGACGCGTGCGACCCGGCCCCGTCGCGCGAGTCCGACGTCGACGTCGTCGACCGTGCCGACCTGCGCGGCAGCACCCGGCTGGCCGGGGCCGAGACCGGGGTGCAGGTGTACGTGGGCTGCGCACGCGGCACGTCGGTGCAGCTGTGGACCGTCCGCGACGGCCGCCACGTGCCCACGTTCCTTCCCGCGTTCGGCGAGGACGTCCTCGACTTCCTGCTCGCGCACCCGAAGCCGGGCGCCTGACACCTGCTCGGGCGGCTGCGTCATGATGGCGTGATGTCCACCATCGTCTTCGTCCACGCCCACCCCGACGACGAGGCCAGCGGCACCGCGGGGTCCATGGCCCGCGCCGCCGACGAGGGCCACCGCGTCGTCCTCGTCGTCGCGACCGACGGCGACCACGGCTCCGCGCCCGAGGACCTCGCCGACGGCCGGACCGTCGCCGAGCACCGGCGCGAGGAGGTCGCCGCGTCGGCCAAGGTGCTCGGGGTGGCCCGGATCGCCTGGCTCGGCTACGCCGACTCGGGGATGACCGGCTGGGAGCAGAACTCGGCCCCCCGGGCGTTCATGAACGCGGACGTCGACGAGGCCGCCCGGTCGCTGGCCGCCGTCCTGGACTCCGAGGACGCGGACGTCGTCACCGGCTACGACTGGCACGGCGGGTACGGCCACCCCGACCACGTCATGGTGCACCGCGTGGTGCGGCGGGCCGTCGAGCTCGCCGCCCGCCGTCCGCGGCTCCTCGAGGTGACGATGAACCGGGACGCCATGCGCGCGATGTTCCGGATGGCGCAGGCGGCCGGGATGGAGACCGCGGACTGGGACCCGGACGGCCCCGGCGACGACGGCAACCCGATCGGCACCCCGGAGGCCGAGATCAACCTGCGGGTCGACGTCCTGCCCCAGCTCGAGCGCAAGCGGGCGGCCCTGCAGGCGCACGCCAGCCAGACCACGGACGTCGGCATGATGCTCTCGCTGCCGCAGGAGGCGTTCACCGCGATGTTCGGCGACGAGTACTACATCGAGCCGGGTCGCGAACCGGGCATGCGCTCCGGCTGGATCTTCGACGACGAGTCCTGATCCGCCTGCCCCGGGTCGCGCGCCCGGGGCGCTAGCGTCGGGCGATGGACTACACGACCAAGCCGCTCACGTCGCAGACGTGGGAGGACTTCGCCGCCCTCGTCGAGGCGCACAACGGTGTGTGGGGCGGGTGCTGGTGCATGGGGTTCCACCCCGAGGGCTTCTCCGCGGTTGGTGCCGCCGGCAACCGGGAGGCCAAACGCGCGCACGTCATGGCCGGCACCGTGCGGCAGGTGCTGGTCTACGCCGCCGACGAGTGCATCGGCTGGTGCCAGTACGGCACCCCGGCGGAGCTGCCGAACATCAAGAACCGCAAGGCGTACGACGGCGCGGACGCCGACCTGCCGACCTGGCGGATCGGCTGCATCTTCACGGCCGGCAAGCACCGGGGCCAGGGTGTCGCCCGGGCGGCCGTGGCGGCCGCGCTCGACGCCATCCGCCTCGCGGGCGGCGGCGTCGTCGAGGCCTACCCGGAGCAGACGGAGGACCGGCCGCCGCAGCGGGGCGCCTACCTGCACACCGGCCCGGAGGCGCTCTACGAGCAGTTCGGCTTCGTCCGCGACCGCCGGATCGCCAAGTGGCGCTGGGTCATGCGCGCCGAGGTCCCGGGCGCGTGAGCCTCAACGACGTCGCCCAGGCCATCGGCTGGGTCGGTGCGGTCCTCCTGACGCTCGGCTACTGGCTCGTGTCGACCGGACGGGTCGACGGCGAAGGGCCGGCGTTCCAGTGGGTCAACGTGCTCGGCTCGCTCTTCCTCGGCATCGCCGCGGCCGGCGGCCGGGTCTGGGCGTCGGTCGCGCTGAACTCGCTGTGGGTCGGGATCGGCCTCGTCGTCCTCGGCAGGCTGTTCGCGCGTCGGCGTCGGCCGGCGGGGGTGCATCCGCCCGGGGACGGCGCCTCGCGCGGATAGCCCGGTCCTCGGGCGTCAACTGGTCAGGATCGAAGAAGCGCCCGTCGTGGCGCCGCTCCTACGGTTGCCGTGGCAGCGACAGGCTGCCGCCCCGCGGGGCCGGCGAACGACACGAGGAGACGACCATGAAGACCATGAAGCCCACGAAGACCATGACCTGCCGCCAGCTCGGCGGACCGTGCGACCACGGGCACCGCACGAGCACCGCCGACGAGGCGATCAAGGCGCAGGACCGGCACCTCAACGAGGTCGTCGCCGCGGGCGACGCTGCGCACGCCGAGGCGCTCAAGGCGATGAAGGACCGGTGGAAGCGGCCCATCGCCGGCATGGGCTGGTACCGGCAGGCCAAGCGGGACTTCGCCGCGCTGGCCGACGACTGACGCGTCGGCGCCCTTCGGCACGACCGCCGACGGTCCGCACGGGTCAGACCGAGACGATCTCCGACTCGCGCGGGACCGTGGCCCGGCCGTCGGGACCGGAGAACGCGATCGGGAGGCCCCGCGCGGTGTCCCACCGCGTCGTGTCGGTGACCTGGACGTGGACGTGCGGCTGGGTGCTGTTGCCCGAGTTGCCGCAGGCACCGACCACCGCGCCCCGCGGGACCCGGTCGCCGACGCGCACCGCGACGGATCCCCGCCGCAGGTGGGCGAGGAGGACGTACGGTCCCTGCGTCGTCCGGGCGATGACGACGTGGTTGCCGGCGATCGCGGCCGGCCCGCCGCGGACCCGCCGGGCCTGGGTGAGCATGTAGGCGACCAACGTCAGCTGGGACCGGCGGGCCTCGTGGTCCGGTTCGCCGTCGAGGACGGCGACGACCGTCCCGTCCAGCGGCGCGAGGACCGGTCGGCCGAAGCCGTGGAAGCGTTCCGGCGCCTCGGTGGCGAACGCCGCGCGCCAGCCCCGCGGCCCGGACCGCCCGTGCTCGTCGACCGGGACGAAGTCGATCGCGTACGTCGTCCCCATGAGGTGCGTGCCATGGCTCGGGACCCGTCGTGCAGGGCTGTTCCGCGTGCGCCACCGACCTCGGAACGGGTACGCGAGGATCACGGGCTCCGAGGACGGCGGCGACGACGTCATGCGGGACACGGTATCCGTGGGTGCGACGGCGGCCGGTCGATCACGGTTCGAGAAGCGTTGCCACGTCGAGGAACTGCGTCCCGTGGTCGGTGTATCCGTGCCATCGCAGGTAGAGCCCCGACGTGACGCGCTCGACGTACGCCCAGGCCCACACCCGTTCCGGGTCGACGCCCGCGGACCGGGCGAGCCGCCGGCACTCGTTGCGCAGCACCGTCGTCGCCGACCCGGCGGAGGCCGCCTCGGCGGCCGCCAGCTCGGTGCACGCGTCGCGGACGACCACCGCGACGTCGTAGCTGCGCTCGCCGACGAACCCGTCGGGGTCGATGAGGGCCCAGCCCTCGCCGCGCCGGAGGACGTTGTTCGCGTGCGGGTCGCCGTGGCAGACGACCTCGGGGCGTTCCGTCGCGGCGAGCCGTTCCGCCTGCAGCGTCGCCTGCCGGAGCAGGTCGCCGTACGCGGCGCCGTAGCGCGGTCCGAGGTCGGCGAGGATCGACAGCAGCCCCGAGGCCTTGCCCTCGAACGGACGTCCGCTGTCCAGCGGGACCTGCCAGGCCTGCTGGAGGAGTGCCACGACGACCGGTCCCTGCTCGTGCAGCGTCCGGGCCCGGGCCGACAGCATGGGCCCCAGGCGTTCGAGGAGAAGGGCTCCGCGGCTGGCGTCCCAGTCCAGGACCCGCGCGTAGCCGCGGCCGCGGGCCGCCGTCATGATCCGCGCGGCGACGTCCTGGTCGCCCGGCTCGGCGATCTTCAGGACCGCGCGCTGCCCGCCTTCGGCGACGACGGCCAGCGTCGGCATCCCGGCGCCGCCGTCCAGCCAGCCCTCGGCGGTCAGCCCCCAGCGGGCGCACGTCTCCCGGACCGTCCCGGCGAAGTGCTCGACCGCGGCCGAGACGTCCCGGTCGGAAGCGGCCTGCCGGCGCCGGGCCTCCGTGACGGCCGCCTCGACGACGTCCGTCACCCGTTCGCCGCCCGGCGGGCCAGGTGCACGGTGACGTCGGCCGAGACCTCGACCTGCTCCGGCAACGTCCGCAGGATCGCGTCCAGCGCCAGCTGCCGGTCCTCGGCCGGCAGCTGCAGGTACGCCGACACCGTCGAGAGGAGCCCGACGTAGTCGCTCGCCGGCAGCATCAGGTGCCGCTCGACGACCTCCTGCCGGACGTCGGTGAACCACGGCGACCGCTCGAGCTCCGTCCCGGGCCACTGCACCGCGTGGTCCGGGGGCGTCCCGTCGGGGGAGGGGATGTCGTCGTCGGCGAGGAAGGGGGCGCGGGCGGCGTGGACGGCAGCCGCGAGCGACGGGTCGACGAGGTGGGTCGGGCCGCCGAACGAGGCGAAGACGCCGTCCGGTCCGAGCAGTGCGGCGACCCGGGCCCACCGGTCGACCGGGTCCGTCCAGTGCAGGGACGCGGCCGCGAAGACGAGGTCGTAGGTGTTCGTCCGGGGCAGGTCCTCGAAGGCGGACCGGACGGTGGCGACGTCCGCCGGCACGTGTGCCCGGAGCACCCGCAGCATCGAGGCGTCGGGGTCGGTCGCCGTGACGGCGACGCCCCGCGCGGCGAAGGCCCGGGTCGCCTTGCCGGTCCCGGCGCCGATCTCGAGCGCCGTCCGGACCGGACGGCGCGCGTGGGCGAGGACGACGTCCACGACCCGGGCCGGGTAGCCGGGCCGGAAGCGTTCGTACCGGGCCGCCACCGCCCCGAAGCTCAGCGCGCGCGTCACCCCGCGATCGTGGCACGGCGGTGCCCCGCCGCGCCCCGCCGAAGGGTCAGACCGAGAGCCCCACGGGCCAGGTGTCGGTGAGCCGGTAGCCGTTCTGGTACGGGTCGGTGGGGTCGAGGACGAGCGTCGTGAGGTCGGTGATCCAGGCCTGCCCGGCGATCGACGGCACGACGGCCGGGACGCCGCCGACCGTGGTCGTGGACTCGATCCGGCACTCGAAGCGGGAGTCGATGATCGAGGTGTGCACGAAGGGCTCGCCGACGGCCAGCTCACCGCGGGCGTGCATGACCGCCATCCGGGCCGACGTCCCGGTGCCGCACGGGGAGCGGTCGCACCGGCCGGGGGAGACGACGACGGTGTTCTTCGCCGTGAGGACGCCGTCCACCCGCTCCGGCGGCAGGGTGAGCTCGCAGATCGTGATCCCCGGGAAGTCCGGGTTCTCCGGGTGCACCGCGGCCAGCTGCTCCGCGGCGGCGATCTTGATCCGCTCGCCGAGGGCGCAGATGTCGCGGGCCTCGTCCGGGGTGATCGCGAACCCGAAGGTGCGTGCGTCGACGATGACGTAGGCCATCCCGCCCCAGGCGACGTCGACGGTCACGGTGCCGACGCCCTCGACCTC
The DNA here is from genome assembly GCF_002198675.1 of Kineosporia sp. R_H_3. Lineage (GTDB taxonomy): Bacteria > Actinomycetota > Actinomycetes > Actinomycetales > Kineosporiaceae > R-H-3. Next base: position 20,591 of record NZ_MWLL01000182.1, read on the forward strand.
GACGGGGGCGTCGAGGTGGTACGCGAACGCCGGCTGGTTCGTGAAGCGCACGCTCGTCACCTTGCCGTCGCGCACCTGGCACTCGACGGGGATGAGACCGGCGGGGGACTCCAGCACGAGGTTCGTCACCGGCTCGACGGCGTCGAGCATGCCGGTCTCGAGGAGCACGGTGGCGACGCAGATGGTGTTGCTGCCCGACATGACCGGGTACTCGATCGACTCCATGATCACGTAGCCGGCGTCGGCGGCCGGGTCGTTGCTCGGCAGGACGATGTTCGCGTTGCGCGCGACCTGCCCGCGCGGCTCGCTGAGGATCATCCGGCGCAGCCAGTCCCGGTGCTCGGCCAGGTGGTTGCGCTTGTCGAGCATCGTCTCGCCGGGTACCTGGCCGAAGCCGCCGACGATGACGTTGCCGACCTCGCCCTCGGCGTGGGCGCCGACGACCTTGAGCGACCGGCTGAAGCGCACGGGTTCCTCCTCACGTCTTGTCGAGGAGCAGGAACTCCTCGGCGCTGTCGATGATGTGGTGGCGCAGGACGGCCTCGATGACGGCCGGGTCGCCGGCGGCGACGGCCTCGACGATCTGCGCGTGCATGGCGTGGGCGCGGTGCGGGTCGGCGCGGGCCGCCTGCTCCTGGGCGAGCGCGATGGTGCTCAGCGCCTCGGTGACGGGCCACAGGCGCAGGAGCGCCGTGTTCTCGGACGCCGCCCAGAGCCCGCGGTGGAACGCGACGTGGGCCTCGTGCTGGACGAGCGGGTCGGGGTCGAAGGCGAGCCGGTCGAACTCGTGCCAGGCCTCGCGGACCAGCTGCATGCGCCGTCCGGTCGGGTCCTCGAGGATCGCGCCGACCGCGATGAGGTCGAGCGGGACGCGGGTGCGCGCGAGGTCCCGGACGGCGCCCGCGTCGAGCCGGGTCACGCTGAAGCCCCGGTAGGGCTCCTGCACGAGCAGCCCGTCCTGCACGACGAGGTTGAGCGCCTCGCGCAGGGTCGGGCGGCTGACGCCGAACCGGGCCGCGAGGTGCACCTCGCGGAGCTTGTCGCCGGGGCGGAGCTCGCCGAGGACGATCGCCCGCCGGATCCGGGTCACGACGGCGTCGCGCCGCGGGGTCCCGGCGGGGGTGCGTGCCGCGGCGGGCGTGGCGGGCTCGGCCATCCCTTGACCCTAGCCAGTGGCCGCCCTACTGTCACCGGTATTGTCAGACAATCTGGTCGGTGCTGAGCGGAGGCACGAGCCATGCACGTCGTGGTCGTCGGTGGTGGCGTGATCGGCCTGACGAGCGCCTACCACCTCGCCCGGGAGGGCGCCGACGTCACTCTCCTCGACGCCCGGGGGACCGGCCTCGGGGCGTCCGCGGTGAACGCCGGCTGGTTCGTGCCCGCCGAGTCGATGCCGGTGCCCGGCCCGAAGGTCGTCGTCCAGACCCTCAAGTGGATGCTCCGCCCGGACAGCCCGGTCTACATCCGGCCCTCGCTCGACCCGCGCTTCGTCGGTTTCATGCTGCGGATGTGGCGCCGCTGCAACGACCGCGACCAGCGGGCGGGGTTCGCGGCGCACCTGCGGCTCGCGCGGAGCACCGCGCAGGTGCTCGACGAGTACCGCGCCGACGGCATGGACTTCGAGATGCGTTCCGCCGGGCTGCTCATGGCCTTCACGCAGAAGGCAAACCTCGACCATCACGTCCACAACCTCGACCTCGTGCGGGAGAACGACCTCGACCCGCAGGTGCTCGTCGGGGACGACGTCCGTGCCCACGAGCCGCTCCTCACCGACGCCGTGCACGGCGGCATCTTCTTCCCGCAGGAGCGGCACCTCGACCCGCGGGCGTTCGTCGAGGCGTTGCACAAGCGCCTCGTCGACATGGGCGTCCGGATCGTGGAGAACGCGCCGGTCGGGTCGGTCGAGGTGCGGGAGAGCGGCGGACGGCGCACCGTCGCGGCGGTGCGGACGGCGTCCGGCCGGCACCAGGGGGACCGGTTCGTCCTCGCCGCCGGCGCCTGGACCGGTGAGCTGGCCGGCCTCTTCGGCCGTCGGCTGCCCGTGCGACCCGGCAAGGGCTACAGCGTGGACGTCGAGCCGCTGCCCCTGCGCAGCGCGACGAACCTCTCCGACGTCAAGGTCGCGATCACCCCCTTCTCGGACCGGCTGCGGCTCGCCGGGACGATGGAGTTCGCGGGCCTCGACGAGAAGGTCAACGACGTCCGGGTCGCGGCGATCCTGCGCGGCCCGCAGGCGTACCTGCGCGGCTGGAAGCCCCCGACCGGGACCCTGCGGCCGCAGGCCGGCATGCGCCCGATGACGCCCGACGGCCTGCCGGCCATCGGCGCGCTCCCCGGCACCGACAACACGTTCGTCACCACGGGCCACGGGATGCTCGGCGTCACGCTCGCCGCGGGCAGCGCGCTCGCGCTGTCCGACCTCGTGGTCCACGGCACCCGCCGCCCCGAGCTGGAGCCGTTCGACCCCGCCCGGTTCTGACC
>NZ_MWLL01000183.1 GCF_002198675.1 Kineosporia sp. R_H_3
CCCGACGCCCGCCCAGCGCGGCCCGGCCGGCCCCGGCTGGGTGCCCGTCGACAGCCCGCTGCCGGGCCTGGGGATCGTCGGCAAGGACACCGCGGCACTGCGGGTCGCGGGCCGGGTGCTCGCCGACCGCTGCCGCGAGACGCTGCGCCGCGACGAGGCCGTCGTCTACGACCTCACGTACAAGGCGGTCGCCGTCGGGGACGGCACCCGGCACCTGAGCTTCGGGCCGGAGTGCCGCCGCGAGCTCGCCGGACGGGTCGCCGGCCGGGTCTGGGAGCTCGCGACCGAGCTCGCCGAGCGTGGCCCGTGCGCCGAGGACCTCGCGCACGACCTCGCCGGCCTGCGGGCGATGCTCGCGGACCCGCGGTCCGTCGTCGGCGAGGCGTACCTCGCGGCCTCCGAGCACGTCGCCGGCCGCGAGCGCTCCGGGCGCGTCGAGATGCTCGCGGAGATCGAGGCGCTCACCGCCGAGGACGTGCGGCTCGCCTTCGCCGAGGCGCTCTCCGACGCGTACGTCGTCGTGCCGGACGGCACCCGGCCCGCGGTGCCGCTCGCGCAGATCCCCGGCTGCGCGGCGTCCCGGACGGTGCCCGAGAGGGCCGACGTGCTCAAGCGGCGGCGCTTCCGGTCCGGGGCCCCGGCGGGGACGGCGCTGTTCACGCTGCCCGACGGGATCGGTCTGCGCGACGAGGACGGCGACGTCCACATCGTGCGCTGGGCGGACTGCGTGGGGGTCGGGGTGGAGGACGACGTCCGGGTCGTCACCGGCCGGGACCGCTGCTGGGTGCTCGTCGACCCCGCGGACTGGCGGGACGGCGAACGCGCCGTCCGGCACGTCGACGCCGGCGCCGACCCGGGGCTGCGGTACGCGCTGCGGCACGACGACGGGGTCGCCGACCTGCGCCTCATGGGCTGACCGCCGCGGCGGCCGGCCCGGCCGGGGCGTCGCGCGCCCGATAACGGCGGGACGGCGGGCACCGGGCGACCGGTACCCTGGACGCTCGTCCTGCACCTGCCCAATGGAGTGACCTGTGGCTGCCAAGCCGTCGTCCGAAGCCCGCCTCGAGGCCGTCGTCAACCTCTGCAAGCGCAGGGGTTTCGTCTACCCCTGCGGCGAGATCTACGGCGGTACCCGGTCGGCCTGGGACTACGGCCCCCTCGGCGTGGAGCTCAAGGACAACGTCAAGAAGCAGTGGTGGCGCTCGATGGTGACGAGCCGCGACGACGTCGTCGGCCTCGACTCGTCGGTGATCCTGCCCCGCCAGGTGTGGGTCGCCTCGGGCCACGTCGCGACGTTCACCGACCCGCTGGTGGAGTGCCAGTCGTGCCACCGGCGCTACCGGGGCGACCACCTCGAGGAGGAGTACGCCGAGCGCAAGGGCCGCCCGGCGACGTCGCCCGCGGAGATCCCGTGCCCGAACTGCGGCACGAAGGGCGCGTGGACCGAGCCCAAGCAGTTCAGCGGCCTCCTGAAGACCTACCTCGGCCCGGTCGAGGACGAGTCCGGCCTGCACTACCTGCGGCCCGAGACCGCCCAGGGCATCTTCGTGAACTTCAAGAACGTCGCCGACTCGGCCCGCAAGAAGCCGCCGTTCGGCATCGGCCAGATCGGCAAGTCGTTCCGCAACGAGATCACGCCCGGCAACTTCATCTTCCGCACGCGCGAGTTCGAGCAGATGGAGATGGAGTTCTTCGTCGAGCCCGGCACCGACGAGGAGTGGCACCAGTACTGGATCGACACCCGGACCGACTGGTACACGAACCTCGGCGTCTCGCGGGACAACCTGCGGCACTACGAGCACGCCAAGGAGAAGCTCTCGCACTACTCCAAGCGGACCGTCGACATCGAGTACCGGTTCGGCTTCCAGGGCTCGGAGTGGGGCGAGCTCGAGGGCATCGCGAACCGCACGGACTTCGACCTCAAGGCGCACGGCGAGGCGTCCGGCGTCGACCTGTCGTACTTCGACCAGGCCAAGGGTGAGCGCTGGGTGCCGTACGTCATCGAGCCCGCGGCCGGGCTGACGCGCTCGATGATGGCCTTCCTCATCGAGGCCTACGACGAGGACGAGGCGCCGAACACCAAGGGCGGCGTCGACAAGCGGATCGTGCTGCGCCTGGACAAGCGGCTCGCGCCGGTCAAGGCCGCCGTCCTGCCGCTGTCGCGCAACGAGGCGCTCTCGCCGAAGGCCCGCGACCTCGCCGCCGAGCTGCGGCAGTACTGGAACATCGAGTTCGACGACGCGCAGGCGATCGGTCGCCGCTACCGCCGCCAGGACGAGATCGGCACGCCGTTCTGCATCACGGTCGACTTCGACACCCTCGAGGACCAGGCCGTGACGATCCGCGAGCGCGACTCGATGAAGCAGGAGCGGGTCTCGCTCGACCAGGTCGTCGGCTACCTCGCCGGGAACCTGCCGGGCTGCTGACCCGCTCCTGCTCCGTCCGGAGCAGATCGACTCAGCTCGTCGAGGCGCCGGGGTTCACCTCGGGGTCGGACGCGGCGATCCGCTGGATGTTCGCCAGCGTGCCGTCGAGGCCGTCCTCGATCCCCGGCGCCTCGTGCGTCGTGTGGAGTCGCACGGTGACCTGCGAGCCGCTGCCGGCCGCCGACACCTCGAGCTCGCCGCGGTAGTCGTGCGGCCCCTCCGCGCCCCACTCCAGGCGGCGGTTGTCGGCGTCGATCCGGAACCAGGCCTCGCCGCGGACCCGGCGCTCGCCGTCGCCGTCCGGTGTGCCCGACGCCGGGTCGTCACCGCCGACGTCCTCCGGCTCCAGCCGGGCCTCGACGCTCACCTCGTCGCCGGCGACCGAGTGCGCCTCGGTCATGCGCTCCATGTAGCGGGGGAGGTTCTCGACCTTCGACAGGAACTCGAAGATCTCGTCGACCGGTGCGTCCACGGTCGTGCTGCGCTCGTAGTCACCCATGGCGTCCCGGTGCCCCGTGGGGCCGGCGCGAAACGCCGGGACGCCGGGACCCGCCGTCCCCCCGAGGGACCGCGGGCCCCGGCACCGGTCCGGGTCGGGCCGGCTCAGTAGGGGCAGGTGGCGAGGTACTGCGAGATCGTCGTGCTCGTGCCGGGGGCGGGGCAGAGGAACTGCGTGTAGCGGGCGTCCTCGTCGACGAAGCGCTTGAGCCACGAGATCGAGTACTTCGCGATCGTCGTGTTCGAGGTGTTCGGCGCGAAGTGGCTCGCCCCGCGCAGCTCGAGGTAGGCCTTGTCGAGCGTCGACGGCAGGCTGCTGTAGAACGGCTGCGAGTGCGACCGCACCGAGGCGATCGTGTCGTTCTGGGCCCCGACGACGAGCGTCGGCGTCTGGATCTCGGGCCAGGTCTTGTCGAGGTTCCACGCCGTCAGCGGGATCGCCGCCTTGAGCGAGGGCCGGTCCTTGGCCGCCTCTAGGGTGCCGCCGCCTCCCATCGAGTGGCCCATCACCGCGAGCCGCCCCGCGTCGACCCGGGTGCGGGCGCTGCTGCGCTGGGTGAGGTAGTCGAGCGCGGCGAGCAGCTGGTCGCCGCGGGAGGCCGGCTGGTCGCTCGTGGTGATGGTGTCGATCGTCATGACGACGAACCCCTGCGACGCCAGGCGCGGCCCGAGCCAGGCGATGCTGCTCTGCCGGGCGGTGAAGCCGGGGGCGATGACGACGCCGCCGAAGGTGCCGGCCGTCGTCGTGGTCGGGTAGTAGATCGTGCCGCCGCCGAACCCGGTGACGCTCGCCCGGGAGACCGTCGTCTGGCTCACGGCGAACGAGCCGCGGGAGGCCTCGATGCTCGCGTTCGTGGGGGCCGGGCCGCGCTCGAAGGGGTTGGCGGCGGCGGCCGGACCGGCGATGCCGGTGACGGCGCCGGCGGTGCCGGCGGCGACGAGGACGGCGGCCAGGGCGAGCCGGAGGATGCGGCTGCGTGGTCCTGTGCTCATGGGTGGGGACTCCCTGAGGGCGCGCAGGGGCAACTCGTACCAATGCGCATTGGTATGGACGAAAGGAACCCTAGAGATAGTTCTACCAAGTGGTCAATCAATCTGTGCGACGGATCTGCGGCCACTACCGTCGGCGGGGTGACGCAGAAGCCGGACGGTCGCCGCACGCGGTACGAGCACCGCCGCGGCGAGATCCTCGAGGCGGTCACGCAGCACGCGCTCGACCACGGTGTCGCCGGGCTCACGCTGCGCGGGGTCGCGGCGTCCGTCGGGGTCAGCCACGCCACGCTGGTCCACCACTTCGCCACGCGCGACGACCTCATCGCCGAGATCGTCGACGAGGTCCTGACCCGTGCGCTGCTGCCCTCGCCGGAGCGGATCGGCGCCGGCTACGACATCCGGGACGCCTGGGCCTACCTGCGCACCGGCGACGGCCTGCGCTGGGCCCGGCTGTTCATCTCGCTCGTCGGGCTGTCGCTCTACGGCGACCCGCCGTTCGCGGAGGCGCTCCGCCGGTCGCTCGAGCGCCGGCTGCGGGCCATCGAGGCGGGGCTGCTGCTCATCGGCTGCCCGCCCGAGGAGGCGCCGGCGGCCGCGACGACGCTGCTCGCCCGGATGCGCGGCCTCGCGACCGACCTGCTGATCTCCGGGGACACCGAGCGCGTCGACGCCGCGTTCGTGATGTTCATGGAGGAGTCCGCCGCGCGGCTCGCGCTCTGGACGGCGCGACCGCAGGGCTGAGCCGCCCCGCGCGGGCCCGCCCGCGCCCTGCAACGGTCTGCAACCGTTGCCCCCGCCCGCCCCGGACCGCTGTGCTCCTCGCAGGTACTCCGAACGGAAGGGGATGCAATGACGCAGACCGTGGAGCCGGACGCGAACGCGACGGACGTCGCCGTCGCGAGCGGGCCGACCGCGCAGGAGCGTGTCGACCGCTGGCTCGCCGACTTCGAGGCGGCGCTCGCCGCCCGCGACGTCGACCGCGCGGCCGGCATGTTCGCGACGACGAGCTTCTGGCGCGACCTCGTGGCGTTCACCTGGAACATCACGACCGTGGAGGGGCCCGAGGGCGTCGCCGACATGCTCCGGGCCACGCTCGACTCCACCGACCCGTCGGGGTTCCGGACGACGGAGCCCGCGACCGAGGCGGACGGCGTCGCCGAGGCCTGGATCGAGTTCGAGACGGCCGTCGGGCGCGGCTCCGGCCTGCTGCGGCTCACCGACGAGGGGGCCTTCACCTTCCTCACCGACCTGCGCGAGCTCAAGGGCTTCGAGGAGAACAAGGGCACCCAGCGGCCCAAGGGCGTCGCGCACGGCGCCTTCAAGGACCGCGAGACGTGGGCCGAGAAGCGCGAGCGCGAGGCCGCGGAGCTCGGGACGACCGCGCAGCCGTACGTCGTCGTCATCGGCGGCGGCCAGGGCGGGATCGCGCTCGGCTCGCGGCTGCGCCAGCTCGGCGTCCCCGCGGTGACGATCGACCGGCACGACCGCCCCGGTGACCAGTGGCGCAAGCGCTACAAGAGCCTGTGCCTGCACGACCCGGTCTGGTACGACCACCTGCCGTACCTGAAGTTCCCGGACAACTGGCCGGTCTTCGCGCCGAAGGACAAGATCGGCGACTGGCTCGAGATGTACGTCAAGGTCATGGAGGTGCCGTACTGGTCGCGGTCGACGGTGACGTCCGCGACCTGGGACGACGCGGCCAAGGAGTGGACGGTCCAGGTCGACCGGGACGGCGAGCAGGTCACGCTGAAGCCCAAGCAGGTCGTCTTCGCCACCGGCATGTCCGGCAAGGCGCGGATGCCCGAGTTCCCCGGCATGAGCCTGTTCAAGGGCGACCAGCACCACTCCTCGCAGCACCCCGGGCCGGAGGCGTACACGGGCAAGCGGTGCGTCGTCGTCGGCTCGAACAACTCCGCGCACGACATCTGCGCGGCGCTGTGGGAGCACGACGCGGACGTGACGATGGTGCAGCGCACGAGCACGCACATCGTGAAGTCCGACTCGCTCATGACGATCGCGCTCGGCGGGCTCTACTCGGAGGAGGCCGTCGCCGCGGGGGTCACGACCGAGAAGGCCGACATGATCTTCGCGTCGTTGCCGTACCGGATCCTGCACACGTTCCAGATCCCGGTGTACGAGGAGATCAAGCGCCACGACCAGGACTTCTACGACCGGCTCGAGAAGGCCGGATTCGAGCTCGACTGGGGCGACGACGGCTCTGGCCTGTTCATGAAGTACCTGCGCCGCGGCTCGGGCTACTACATCGACGTGGGCGCCTCCGAGCTCGTCGCGAACGGGGACATCAAGCTCGCGCACGGCCAGGTCGACCACCTGACCGAGGACGCCGTCGTCCTCGAGGACGGCACGACCCTGCCGGCCGACCTGGTCGTCTACGCGACGGGCTACAACTCGATGAACGGCTGGGTCGCGGACCTCGTCGGCCAGGACATGGCCGACAAGGTCGGCAAGGTCTGGGGCCTCGGGTCGGACACGACCAAGGACCCCGGCCCGTGGGAGGGCGAGCAGCGCAACATGTGGAAGCCCACCCAGCAGGAGGCGCTGTGGTTCCACGGCGGCAACCTGCACCAGTCCCGGCACTACTCGCTGTACCTGGCCCTGCAGCTCAAGGCCCGGTACGAGGGCATCCCGACGCCGGTCTACAACCTGGCGCCGGTGCACCACCTGAGCTGACCCGACGGCCGCCCGACCGGGCGGCCCGACCACGCGGACGGCGCGGACCCCACCTGGCCGGGGCCCGCGCCGTCCGTCCGTGCGTCGGCCGGACGGACCTGCCTGCGAGAATGGGCCCGTGACACTGCGGATCGGGCCCCACGAGGTCGCCACGCCCGTGGTCCTCGCGCCGATGGCCGGGATCACGAACCAGGCGTTCCGGCGGCTGTGCCGGGAGGCGATGGCGAGCCAGGGCGGGCGGGGCGTCTTCGTCAGCGAGATGGTGACGTCCCGGGCGCTCATCGAGCGCAACGACGAGTCGCTGCGGCTCATCGCCCACGACCCGGACGAGTCCCCGCGCAGCGTCCAGCTGTACGGCGTCGACCCCGGCGTCGTCGCGGCCGCCGTCAAGCTGCTCGTCTCCGAGGACCGCGCCGACCACATCGACCTGAACTTCGGCTGCCCGGTGCCCAAGGTCACCCGCAAGGGCGGCGGCTCCGCGCTGCCGTGGAAGTCCGGGCTGTTCACGGCGATCGTCGGGCAGGCGGTCCGCGCCGCCGCGCCGTACGGCGTCCCGGTGACCGTGAAGATGCGCAAGGGCATCGACGACGACCACCTGACCTACCTTGAGGCCGGCCGGATCGCCGAGGGCGAGGGGGCGGCGTGCGTCGCCCTGCACGCGCGGACGGCGTCCGAGTACTACTCGGGGACGGCGGACTGGTCCGCGATCGCGCGGCTCAAGGAGGTCGTCACGAGTGTGCCGGTCCTCGGCAACGGCGACATCTGGTCGGCCGACGACGCCGTCCGGATGATGGCCGAGACCGGCTGCGACGGCGTCGTCGTCGGCCGCGGCTGCCTCGGCCGGCCGTGGCTGTTCGCCGACCTCGCCGCGGCGCTCGCGGGCCGACCGGACCGGGTCACCCCGACGCTGGGCGAGGTGCTCGCGACGATGCGCCGGCACGTCCTCGCGCTCGCCGAGCACTACCTGGCGGCGGGCGGTCAGGGCACGGCGGGCGGCCCCGAGGGGCCCGAGCTCGCCGAGCTGCGCGCCTGCCGGGACATCCGCAAGCACGTCGCCTGGTACCTCAAGGGCTACTCGGTCGGGCAGGAGGCGCGGGCCGGGCTGGCGCTCGTCGACTCGCTCGCCGCGTTCGACGCGCTCGCCGCGAGCCTGGACGGCATCCAGCCCTACCCGGGCGACGTCGCCGAGGGCCCGCGCGGGCGCAGCGGCAGCGCCCGCAAGGTCACCCTGCCCGAGGGCTGGCTCGACAGTCGCGACCTCGACGACCTCGCGGCGGCCGACATCCTGCACGCCGAGCTGTCGGTGTCCGGTGGCTGACCCGGCGGGCCGCGGCGCCGGCTACGGCCTCGACGACACCCAGCGCTGGGTCGTCGAGCCGCCCAAGGACCCGCGCCGCGGCGAGTTCGCCCGCGACAGGGCGCGCGTCGTCCACTCCTCGGCGCTGCGCCGGCTCGCCGCGAAGACCCAGGTCGTCGGCCCCGGCACGGACGACTTCGTCCGCAACCGGCTCACGCACAGCCTCGAGGTCGCCCAGGTCGGCCGCGAGCTCGGGCTGGCGCTCGGCTGCGACCCGGACGTCGTCGACACCGCGTGCCTGGCCCACGACCTCGGCCACCCGCCGTTCGGGCACAACGGCGAGACCGCGCTCGACCTGCTCGCGGGCGGCATCGGCGGCTTCGAGGGCAACGCGCAGACGCTGCGGGTGCTCACCCGGCTCGAGCCGAAAGTGGTCGACCCGGTCACCGGTCGCGGCGTCGGGCTCAACCTCACCCGGGCCTCGCTCGACGCCTGCACGAAGTACCCGTGGGCGCGCGGGGCCGGACCGAAGGGGGAGGCGTCCCCGAAGTTCGGCGCCTACCCGGACGACGCCCCGGTCTTCGACTGGCTCCGGGACGGCGCACCCGGTGACGTCCGGTGCGTCGAGGCGCAGGTCATGGACCTGTCCGACGACATCGCCTACAGCGTCCACGACGTCGAGGACGCGATCGTCGGCGGCCACCTCGACCAGCGGGTGCTCCGCTCGCCCGAGGCGGTCGCGCGGGTCGCCGCCCAGGTGCGCTCCTGGTACGTCTCCGACGTCGCCGACGACGAGGTGGCCGAGGCCCTCGCGCGGCTGCAGGCGCTGCCCGTGTGGGTGGGGGAGTTCGACGGCGGGCACCGCGCGCTCGCCGCGCTCAAGGACATGACGTCGCAGCTCATCGGCCGCTTCTCGCTCGCGGCCGAGCGCGCGACCCGGGAGAAGTTCGGCCCCGGCCCGCTGACCCGCTACGCCGCCGACGTCGTCGTGCCGCGGGAGACGCTCGTCGAGGTGAACACCCTCAAGGGCGTCGCCGCCGTCTACGTCATGACCCTCGCCGACCGCCAGCCGCTCTACGCCCGCCAGCGCGAGCTCCTCGCCGACCTGCTCGAGGCGCTCGTCGACGCGGCGCCCGAGATGCTCGAGCCGCCGTTCGCCGCGCTGTGGCGCGAGGCCGCGGACGACGGTGCCCGGCTGCGCGTCGTCGTCGACCAGGTGGCGTCCCTGACGGACGTCAGCGCCGCGCACTGGTACGCCCGACTCGTCGGCTGAGGCGCCCCACACCACCGCTCATGCTCGTGCTGTGCACCGTTTCCGGGCCGAGAACGGCCGAGATCCGGTACCTGCTGCGAGCATGAGCGGCATGACGGGAGCGATCACGGTGCGGCCGGCCGAGCCCGGGCGGGACACCGCGGCGCTCGTCGGCCTCCGTTGGCTCTGGGGTCTGGAGAAGGGCCGCGCCCCGGTCGGCAGCGCCGAGCCGTCGCCGGAGTTCGCCGCACGGTTCGCGACATGGCTCGCCGCCAACACGTCGACGCACACAGCGTTCCTCGCCCTGGACGGCGACCGGCCGGTGGGCATGGCGTGGCTCGCGACTCTCGAGCGCCCGCCGGACGTCGACGTCCCCGTCCGCCGGTCCGGGTTCGTGCAGTCGGTCTTCGTGCTGCCCGCGCTCCGGGACGACGGCATCGGCGCCGCCCTCCTCACCGCCGTCGTCGCGACCGCTCGTGACCGCTGCCTGCAGTACCTGCTCGTCAGCCCTTCCGAGCGGTCGGTCCCCTTCTACCGCCGCCACGGCTTCACCGGCGACCACCGCCTCTGTCTCCCACTCACGTAGACCCCACCCACCCCCGCTCATGCTCGCGCCGTGTACCGAAAACGGTGCTCGCGCAGCGGGTTTGCGGTACACGACGCGAGCATGAG
>NZ_MWLL01000184.1 GCF_002198675.1 Kineosporia sp. R_H_3
GTCGGGGTACCAGCCGCACCGCCCGGCCACCCCGGCCGGCTGGTACCCCGACCCCTGGCGGGCGGCACCGCTGCGCTGGTGGGACGGCCGCGCCTGGACCGGGTGGACCCACCCGCCCGCCGGGCGCTGACCGGTGACCTCGCCGCGGAGCGGGGCGCCGCCGGTGACCCGGGACGTCCTGCCGGAAGCCGTCGCCGACCTCTACCGTGCCGCTCCCCGGGCCTGCCTCGCCGTCGTCCTCGACGGCTCGACCCGGCTGCTGCCGGTCCAGGTGCAGGGCGACCCGGCGGCGCTGACCGTCACGGTCGCTGCCGAGGACGCCGACCGGCTGGACGGTGCGCGGGCCCAGGTCATGCTCGACGACGGGATCGGCTGGTTCGCCCTGCGGGCGGTGGCCGTCCGTGGCGTCCTCCGGTGCACCGGCGACGACGGCGCACCGGGCCGTGCGACGTTCCGTCTCGCCGCGGACCGGACCGTCTGCTGGGACTACGGCGCCCTGCGCCCGGTCGGCACACCGGCACCGGCGCCCGACGGCCGGTCCGCAGAACCGTTGCACCGCAACGCGGTCCCGACGGCAGAGCCCCAGGGCGACGGTGACGCACCGGGCGACGCGCTGCGCTTCGTCCGCGCGAGCCGGGTGCTCGTCCTCGGGACGACGTCCCCCGGCGGTATGCCGTTCGCGACCCCGATCTGGTTCGTCCCCGACCGCGGAGGCGTCCTCCGGGTGACGTCCGGCGGGTCGTCCTGGGCGGGCCGCAACGTGACGACCCACCCGGACGTCACGCTCCTGCTCGGCGGCGAGCGCGGTCGCGCGGACCGGCGCCGGCTCCTCGTCGAGGGCACCGCCGTCGTCCGGTCCGGGCTGCCGCCGCTGCGGACCGCGACCGCACTCGCGGCGCGCTACTACCTCGCCCCGCACGAGCTGGCCACGGAGCTACGGCACCTGCCCCGCTGGCGGTTCCGGCAGGCCTACTACGCGCAGCACGGCGGGGAACCGGGCCACCTCGAGGTGGCGGTCCGCCGCGCCCGCTTCGTCCGGCAGCCGGGCGACGCCCCCGCCGAAGGGTCGCCCTCGCACCTCACGGGATGACGGTCCGCCCGTCGACGATCGGGAACCCCGGGTTCCACGCGACCTCCCACGTGTGGCCGTCGGGGTCGGCGAAGCACGCGTGGTAGACCTCGTAGTCGGTCGTCGTCGGCGCGAGCGTCTGCCGCGCGCCCGCTGCCAGCGCGGCCGCGAGGGCGGCGTCGACCTCCTCGGCGCTGCCGAGGTTGACCGCGACGGTCACGCCCGAGAACGACCCGGGCGGGCGGACGTCACCGGCCCCGTACCCCGAGTCGACCGCGAGCGCCGCCGCCTCGTAGACGCCGAGGTAGAAGCCACCGACGTCGAACCAGTGGATGACGCCGTCCACCGACCGCGTCGACCGCGGCCACCCGAGCGCGGTGTAGAAGGCGGCCGCACGGTCGACGTCCGCCACGCCGAGCGTGATGATCGAGACGTTCCCCGGGCCGGCCACGACCTCAGACCGACGAGCCCTCGTCGACCGCCGTGGCGTCACCGTCGACGACGTGCATCGCCGCCTCCTCCGCGCTCGCCGCTCCGGCGTCGATGCCGACGTCGGACGCGACGAGGTCCTTCTCGGTGTCCTCGTGCGCCCCCTCGTCCGGCGCGACGAGCCGTCCGGCCCGGGGCCCGCCGACCTCGCCGTCGTCGAGGATCTCGCCCTCGACCGGGTCGACCGCGAGAGCCGGGTCCGGCTCTTCCTGCGCGAGGCGCTGGTCGAGGGACTCCCCGGTCATCTCCTCCTCGAGGGTCGTGCCGAACGAGTCCATCGCCCGGGGCCGCTCCGGCGGGGACCAGGACGTGTCGAGGACCTCGTCCGCCCCGTCCTCACCGAAGACCTGGTCCAGGTCCAGCACCTCGGAGTCGTTCTCGTCGTCGTTGACCGGTTCGTAGATGCCGTCGCTCACGGCACGAGCCTGTCACCGCGCCGCCCGCGCGCCAATCGATCCGCGCCCGTCGATCCGCGCCATCGATCCGCGCTGCTCGACCCGCGCCGCGGCATCCTGGAGGCATGGACAGGCTGCCGGCCGACGACCCGCTGGACCGCTTCGTCGTCCCCGGCGCCGTCGTCCTCGTCGGCGAGATGCACGGGACCCACGAGCTGCCCGCCGTCGTCGCCCGGCTCACCGCTCTCGCCGTCGGTCGCGGTCTGCCCGTCGCGGTCGTCCTGGAGGTCCCGTCGTCCGAGCAGCCGGCCCTCGACGCGTTCTTCTCGCGCGAGGACGACACGGCCGCGCGGACGGCGCTCACGGCGTCCCGGTTCTGGCACCCGCCGCCCGGGTTCGACGACGGCCGCGCCGGCCGCGGCCTCCTGCGGCTCCTCCGGTCCCTGCACCGCACCGCGCAGCAGGGCACCCTGGCCGTCCGCGCCGTCGACCTGCCCTGGTCGGAGCCGGGCACCGCGGTGCCGGACGACGTCGTGGCCCTGCTAGACCGGCCGCGCGACGCCGCCATGGCCGACCTCGCCGCCGCCGCGTCCACCCCGGTCGTCGCCGACGGCGGAGCGGCGGTCCTGCTGGCGGGCAACGCCCACACCCGTGTCCGCCGCCGGGTCCCGTTCGGGCCGTCACCGCTCGGCGCCCTTCTCGCGCGACGCTTCCCGGACCTCGTGTCCCTGCGCGGCCACTGGTCCGGCGGCGCCTGCCGGGCGATGGTCTCCGGGCCGGGCGAGCCGGTCCCGGACGGCGCCCGGGTCGTGCGGCTCGGCCCGTCACCGACCGCACCGGGCTCGGCAGGGCTGTGGACGACGGCTCGCGAGACCCGCCGGACCGGGCACCACGGCTGGGTGAACGTCGGCCACCTGACGCCGTCCTCCCCGCTGCCGCCGCCGGGCACGTGGCCGGACGGGTCGCCGGTACGTCCTGGCGCACCGGGCTCCCCCGGCCCGAGGATCGACCCGTGACGACACAGCACCCGGGCACCGCCGGCCCGCTCTCCCCCCTCCGCACGCTCTACCTCGCCACCGCCGGCGTGGCCGTCGACCTGCTCGAGCGCCACGAGGTCGCCCGGCACTGGGACGAGCCGAGCATCCTCGACCGGATGACGGTCGGGGACCTCGCCGCGCACCTCGGCCGCTCCGTCCTGCTCGTCGCGGCCTTCCTCGACGCCGACCCGCCGCCGACCGGGCCCACGATCGGTGCCGAGGCGTACTTCGGCGCCTTCACCGGCCTCGACGACCTCGACTCCGACATGAACACCGGCATCCGGTCCCGGGCCCACGAGGACGCCTCCCCCGGTCCGGCCGGCGTCGCGGCCCGCGCACGCACGTGCCTCGACAGCCTGCCCGCACGGTTCGGGGCCGAGCCCGCCGACCGGCTCGTCGCCGCCTACGGCGGGCAGGTCATGCTCCTCGACGAGTTCCTCCGCACCCGGCTCGTCGAGCTGTGCGTGCACGCCGAGGATCTCGAGCTGTCCGTGGGGCTCGGGCCGGGCGTCGACGCCGCGGACGACGTCGCCGACCCGCCCGACGACGCACTCTCCGAGGCGGTCGCCGTCCTCGTCGGGGCCGCACGGCACCGGCACGGCGACGCCGCCGTCCTGCGGGCGCTCGCCCGCCGCGAACGCGACGCCGTCGACGCCCTGCGCTCGTTCTGACCCGGCCGGCCCCGCGTCAGGTGAGCGTGACCGACCGGCTCACCGTCTGCGCCGCGGTGATCCCCGGGTAGGTCACGAGCACCGTGACGGTCACGGCGCCCTTCGGCGAGCGCGCGGTCTTCCACGACAGCTCGAGCTCGCGGTCGGAGCGGTCGTACTCCCGCACGCACCTCGGCGCGAGGGTCTGGACGCCGATCACCTCGACCTTCACCGAGCACGTCGCGACCCACTGCCGGGCGAGCGCGTCCGGCACCGTCCGGCCGTTCGCGTCACGCAGCTGCACGCGCACCTGGACGGTGGACCCGGCACGCGCCGTCGCGCCGTCCGCGGGCCGCGTCACCGAGACCGCGAACCGGACCTCCTGCGCGAAGGTCGTCGTGCTGCCCGAGTAGTCGGCGTCGCCGGAGTACAACGCCCCGACGGTCGTCGCGCCGGGCGGCAGGTCCCGGGTCGACGCGCTCGTCGCGACGCCGCCGACGAGCGGCACCGGCGCCCCGAAGGCCTTGCCGCCGAGGGTGAACTGCACGGTGCCGGTCGGGGTCGCCTCCCCGGCGACGGGCGAGACCGTCGCCGTCCACGACACCGCGCCGCGGTAGGTCGCGGCCGGCGCGGACGACGTCACGGCGGTCGTCGTGGCGCCCACCGTCTGCAGGCCCGTGACGACCGGGTCGTGGTCGCTCGTGCGGAACCGGTCCGGTGCGTAGAGGGACGCCGGCCCGGCGCCGACCTGGAACACGGACTTGAAGTTCGTGTTGTAGTCGAGCACCGACGCCTCGTCGGAGTTGATGTGGACGTCCGCGGCACCGGTCGCCCTCGGCGCGAGGGAGGCCGAGGCGAGCACGTGGTCGAGGTAGCCCCACTGGCCGTCGAAGACGTAGGAGTACGCCTCCTCGCCGCCGAAGCGCTTCGGCAGGTTGACGTACCCGGCGCTCTCGAGCGCGAAGACCGGGTCCTCCCCCGCGTACGAGTTGAGGTCACCGACGACGAGCACGTCCGTGGTCCCGGCGGCCGGGGCGACGTCCGCGGCGAGCCAGCGCGCGAGCTCGGTCGCCTGCGCCGTCCGCCGGGCGTTCCAGCAACTCTGCCCGTCGCCCCGGTCGGCGTCGGGCGACGTGAGGTCGGTCGGGCACGAGCCCTTGGACTTGAAGTGGTTCGCGACGACCGTGACCCGCGCACCGTTGCGGCGCACGAGGAACGTCTGGGCGACCGGGTGCCGCTCGAAGACGTCGAGGCCTGCGGCGTCCTTGGCCCGGTCGGTGAACGTCGCCCCCGCCACCGGCGTCACCGCGGCCGGCTTGTAGAGCAGCGCCGTCCGGATCGCGTCGGTGCCGGCGGAGTTCGTCACGCCGGTGCCCGCGTCCGCGTCGACGAACGCCCAGGTGCCCGCCCCCTCGGCCGCGTTGAGCGCGTCCACGAGGACGGCCACGGAGCTCGACGGGCCGTACCCGTCGTTCTCGAGCTCGTTGACCCCGAGGACGTCGACGCCGAGCGAGGTGATCGCCAGGACCTGCTTGGGCAGCTGCCGGTCGTACTCGAGCTGGTTCTCCGCACCGCGGCAGCCCGTCGTCGGCCCGCCGACCCCGAGCGTGCAGCCGGTGAAGGTGTTGAAGAAGTTCAGCAGGTTGGCGCTGCCCACCCGCAGCGTGCCGCCGACGTCCGGCGTCCCCGCGGGCCGCGGGTTCGTCGCCTCGAACGTCGCCGTACCGCCGAGGGCGCCGACCGGCCGCACCCGGAACGCGTTCGGGGAGGCGGTGGCGTCACCGCCGAAGCCGTACGTGAGGACGCCGACCGCGCCGGTCACCGTGTCCCCGCCGCGCAGCGGGTTCGTCGCCGACAGCGGCGCGCCCCCGCGCCCGAAGACGATCGTCGCCGGGTTCTGCACGTTGGAGCCGTCGTCGAGGAAGATCTGGTCCGCGAGGTTCTCGGCCTGCAGGGCGGCGGCCTCCGGGCCGGGCCGGAACCGCGCCGTCGGCTGGACGAGCTTGCCGCCCGACGACACGAGCACCTCGCCGAACCGGCCGAGCTGGAACAGCTCCGTGACCGTCATGGTCTGCGGCAGCCGGACGAGCATCCCCTCGAACGGCTCGAGCTGCTCTGGCGTCGCCGGCAGCGTCACGTCGACGGGGGCCGGTGCGGGGGCGTCGGCGCAGACGTCGATCCGGGACGCCGAGACCTGGGTCTGGTCCTGGAACTCGCCGGCCGTGCCGGTCACCTGCACCGTCTGCCCCGGGCGCACCGAGTCCGGCGAGAGCCCCTCGAGGTTGTTGAAGACGAACACCGCGTCGGACGTCGTCGGGTCGCCGTCACCGGCGTCCTGGAGGTAGAAGCCGCGCAGCGCGGGCGCCGGGCCCTCGTAGTCCCCGACGACGGTGCCCTGGACGGTCACGGTCGTTCCCGGGACCGGCGTCGCGGGACCGCTGCCCTGGACCGCACCGGCCGTCGTGTCCGGCGCGGAGCAGTCCGTGCCGGGTGCTGCGGCCACCGCGGTCGCGGCCCGCGGCGTGGGCACCGCGGCGCTGAAGTCGGCGAGGTTGTCGTCGGTGTCCGCACCGTCGAGCCGGTACACCCCGAGCGCGTTGCCGCCCGGCTCGGCCGCCGCCGGCCCCTCCCAGTCGTTCGGGGTGCCGTAGCCGACGAAGTCGACGACGCCGGGCGCGGCCGCGCACGACACCGCGACCGAGCACCCGGCGAGCGGCGCCGTCGCGCCGACCAGGGCGACCTTGCCGCTCGTGGCGCTCATGTTCGTCGTCCCGGTCGCGTCCGGCGCGGGGAGCGCCGGGAACGTGGCCGCGCCGCCGGCGAGCTGCACCAGGTAGAACGCGCCGGGCTCGACCGTGCCGGTGAGCGGTGTCGCCGCGAACGTCGTCCCGGCCGCCGACGCGTACTGCACCGACCAGCCGGTCACGTCGACCGCGACGCTCCCCCGGTTCTGGAGCTCGACGTAGTCGTTGCGGAACGAGGCGCCGCCGTTCCCGCCGCCGCCGTAGACCTCGCTGACGACGAGCCCGGACGACGCCGCCCCGGCCGCCGTCGCACCCGCGAGACCGGTGAGGCCGGACGCACAAACAGCGGCGGCGACCCCCGCGACGAGCCACTTCCTGCGGCCGGAGCGGCGGGAGGGCGCAGGGCGTGCGGCGATCGAGCGCGACGACATGAAGGACCCCTCCGGCCACGGGACGACTGCCCGCGAACCTATGGGATGACCCGGACCCTTGTGAACCCTTGGTGTCGAATGACCGGTGAACGCCGCATGACGGCTATGTCCGCTCCGCGTGGTGGCGGCCGGTCCCGGCGGAGGGCGGCGGTCAGCCGCCGGCCGGGAGCGTCCGCACGGCGCGGGCCTGCGCCGCCCGCTCGGCGAGCAGCGCGTCGTCCGGGTAGACCACCTCGACGAGGGTCAGCCCCTGCGGTCCCACGACCGCGGCCCCCGGGTCCCGGACCCGGCCCGCGAGCACCTCGGCGGGCCAGGCGGGCGGACGGCGGCCGTCCCCGACGGCGAGCAGGGCGCCGACGAGAGCCCGGACCATCGAGTGGCAGAAGGCGTCCGCGACGACCCGGGCGACGGCGAACCCGTCGGCGTCGCGGGTCCACCCGTACTCCAGGAGCGTCCGGACCGTCGTCGCGCCGTCGCGCCGCTTGCAGAAGGCCGCGAAGTCGTGGAGCCCGACGAGCCGGCCCGCGGCGGCGTCCATCGCCGCGACGTCGAGCGGGCGGCGGTGCGCGAGCACGTCGTGCCGCCGCAGCGGCGGCACCCCGGCGGGGTCGTCGCAGACCCGGTACGCGTACCGGCGCCGCAGCGCCGAGAAGCGGGCGTCGAAGCCGGCCGGGGCGGGCGCGGCGCGGTGCACCCGGACGTCGCCGGGCAGGACGCCGGCGAGCCGGCGCAGCAGGGCCTGCGCGGGCGCCAGGTCGCTGCGGCCCGGCAGCGCCGCCCAGCGGTCCGGCGGGAGGTCGACGTGCGCGACCTGCCCGGTGGCGTGGACACCGGCGTCCGTGCGCCCCGCGACGACGAGCCCGAGCCCCTCCTCCGGCACCTGCAGGACCGTCCCGAGCCCGGCGAGCAGCGTCCCGGCGACCGTCCGCCGGCCCGGCTGCACGGCCCATCCGGCGAAGTCGGTGCCGTCGTAGCCGAGGTCGAGGCGGACCCGGACGAGCGGTGACCCGCCGCCGTCCCCGGCAAAGCCGGCGAGCCCGCCGGCCCCGGTCGGCGCAGCAGCGTCACGCTGTGCGCCTCCGGGCCCGGCGGGCTCGTCGGAGGTGGTGCTGGGGTGGTGCGTGCTCAGGCCTTCGCCTCGTCGTCCGCCTCGTCGTCCGCCGGCTTGGCGTTGACGAAGCCCGCGGCCTCGGCGGCCTCGGCGGTCCGGAACCAGACCTCGGCCTTCGTCTGGCCGTACCAGGGCGACTCGGGCGTGTGGAACTTCATCGAGTCCGCGTTGCCCTTGATGTCGAAGCCCTCGGGCGCCGAGCCGTCCGCCGGGGCGGCGGCCGAGTCGGGACCGTACGGACCCTCGGCCGGCTCCGCGGCGGCCTCCACGACCGGGGTCTCCTCGGCGGGAGCCTCGGCAGCGGCGGCCTTCTTGGCCGGCGCCTTCTTGGCGGCCCGCTTCGTCGCGGCCTCGGCCTCGGCGACGGTCGACTTCTTCGCGCTGAGCGGCTCGAGCACGAGCTCGATGACCGCCATGGGCGCGTTGTCGCCCTTGCGGGGGCCGATCTTCGTGATCCGGGTGTAGCCACCCTGACGCTCGGCCATGACCGGCGCGATCTCGGTGAAGAGCTCGTGCACGACGCTCTTGTCCCGCACGACGGTCAGCACGCGCCGACGGGCCGCGAGGTCGCCGCGCTTGGCGAAGGTGATGAGCCGCTCGGCCAGCGGGCGCACCCGCTTCGCCTTGGCCTCCGTGGTCGTGATGCTCCGGTGCGCGAACAGCTGCGTGGCCAGGTTGGCCAGGAGCAGCCGCTCGTGCGCCGGACCACCGCCGAGCCGCGGACCCTTGGTGGGCGTGGGCATGTCTGTCGTTCTCCTCGCGAGTTGCCCCGGGCCTGGCTAGCAGGCCCGGGGTGGGGTGGTCAGAGCTGCTCGTCCTCGGCGTAGGACATGTCGTCGTCGGCGCCGAAGCTGTCGACGACGAGCGCGGGGTCGAACCCGGGCGGGCTGTCCTTGAGAGCAAGACCCATGCCGTGGAGCTTGGCCTTGACCTCGTCGATGGACTTCGCGCCGAAGTTGCGGATGTCGAGCAGGTCCGCCTCGCTGCGCGCGACGAGCTCGCCGACGGTGTGGATGCCCTCGCGCTTGAGGCAGTTGTAGGAGCGGACCGTGAGGTCGAGCTCCTCGATCGGCAGCGCGAGGTCGGCCGCGAGCGCGGCGTCCGACGGCGACGGGCCCATGTCGATGCCCTCGGCCTCGACGTTCAGCTCGCGGGCGAGACCGAACAGCTCGACGAGCGTCTTGCCGGCCGACGCCATGGCGTCGCGCGGCTGCGTCGAGGGCTTGGTCTCGACGTCGACGATGAGCCGGTCGAAGTCGGTGCGCTGCTCGACACGCGTCGCCTCGACCTTGTACGTCACCTTGAGGACCGGCGAGTAGATCGAGTCGACCGGGATGCGGCCGATCTCCTGGTCACCGGACTTGTTCTGGTTCGCCGAGACGTAGCCACGACCGCGCTCGACGGTCAGCTCCATCTCGAGCTTGCCCTTGCCGTTGAGGGTCGCGATGTGGAGGTCCGGGTTGTGCACCTCGACGCCCGCCGGCGGCGCGATGTCCGCGGCGGTGACGGTGCCCGGGCCCTGCTTGCGCAGGTACATGACGACCGGCTCGTCGTGCTCGCTGGAGACGACGAGGCCCTTGATGTTGAGGATGAGCTCGGTGACGTCCTCCTTCACCCCCGGGACGGTGGTGAACTCGTGGAGGACGCCGTCGACGCGGATGCTCGTGACCGAGGCACCGGGGATCGACGAGAGCAGCGTGCGCCGCAGGCTGTTGCCGAGCGTGTAGCCGAAGCCGGGCTCGAGGGGCTCGATGACGAACCGCGAACGGTTCTCGCCGACGACCTCTTCGGTCAGCGTCGGCCGCTGTGCGATGAGCATGTCGTGATCTTCCTTCCAGGAGCATCCGCTATTTGATGCCCCGAGCTGACCCTGCGCGGCCTCCATATGCCGTCAGGGGTGGTGCCGGTGGTTCGCCTGCCCCGTGGTGCGGCAGGAGCGTGCGAAGGCGCGGGAGGGCCGAAGCCCTCCCGCGCCACGTCACTACTTGCTGTAGAGCTCGACGATCAGCTGCTCCTGGACCGGGGTGTCGATGACCTGGCGGGCCGGGAGGCCGTGGACCAGGACACGCATCCGGTTCGGGATGACCTCGAGCCACGCCGGGACGGTCCGCTCGCCGGCCTCGGCGCGCGCGATGACGAAGGGCGTCATCTCGAAGGACTTCTCGCGCACCTCGATGATGTCGTTCTCCGTCACGCGGTACGACGGGATGTCGACCTTGTGGCCGTTCACGAGGATGTGACCGTGCCGGACGACCTGACGGGCCATGTCCCGGGACTTGGCGAAGCCGGCCCGGTACACGACGTTGTCGAGCCGCGACTCGAGGATGCGCAGCAGGTTCTCGCCGGTCTTGCCGGTCCGGCGGTTCGCCTCCTCGTAGTAGCCACGGAACTGCTTCTCGAGGACCCCGTAGATGCGCGCGGCCTTCTGCTTCTCGCGCATCTGGAGCAGGCACTCGCTCTCCTTGGTGCGCGCGCGGCCGTGCTCACCCGGCGGGTAGGGCCGGATCTCGATCGGGCACTTCGGGCTGTCGCACTTTGCACCCTTGAGGTACAGCTTGGTCTTCTCGCGGCGGCAGCGCTTGCAGTCAGCGCCGGTGTAACGCGCCATGTGTACTCGTTCTCCTCAGGCTGGGTCGGGTCGGCGCGTCAGACGCGGCGGCGCTTCGGCGGGCGGCACCCGTTGTGCGGGGTGGGGGTGACGTCCTGGATCGAGCCCACCTCGAGGCCGGTGGCCTGGAGGGAGCGGATCGCGGTCTCGCGGCCGGAACCCGGCCCCTTGACGAAGACGTCGACCTTGCGCATCCCGTGCTCCTGCGCCCGGCGTGCAGCGGCCTCGGCGGCCATCTGCGCGGCGAACGGCGTGGACTTGCGGGAGCCCTTGAAGCCGACCTGACCGGCGGAGGCCCACGAGATCACGGCGCCCGTCGGGTCCGTGATGGACACGATCGTGTTGTTGAAGGTGCTCTTGATGTGCGCCTGGCCGTGGGAGACGTTCTTCTTCTCCTTGCGACGGGGCTTGCGCGCCCCGGCGGCGACCCTCTTCTGGGGAGGCATCTACCAAATACTCCTGGTCTGTGTGGCTGGTCTGCAGTCTGAGATCGGGCCGGCGAGGCGGGCCCGGGAAGCGGCGCGGGACGACGTCCGCAGGACGGCGTCGCGCCGGCTACTACTTCTTGCCCGGCTTCTTCTTGCCGGCGACCGTGCGCTTCGGACCCTTGCGCGTACGCGCGTTGGTCTTCGTGCGCTGGCCGCGGACGGGCAGGCCGCGGCGGTGCCGCAGACCCTCGTAGCACCCGATCTCGACCTTGCGCCGGATGTCCGCCGCGACCTCGCGGCGGAGGTCACCCTCGACCTTGAAGTTCACGTCGATGTAGTCACGGAGCTTGACGAGGTCCTCGTCACCGAGGTCACGAACCCGGGTGTCCGGGTTGATGCCGGTGGCTGCGAGGGCCTCCTTGGAGCGGGTGCGACCCACGCCGAAGATGTAGGTGAGCGCGATCTCGACCCGCTTCTCGCGGGGGAGGTCGACGCCGACGAGGCGTGCCATGGATCTCTCTTCTGTGCTCGGAGGTCTGCTGCAGCACCGGTCCCGGGGATCTGTCCGGGTCCCCGGCCTCCGGCCGGGGGTGGCGTCCCGAGGGTGGCCCTGACGGGCCTGACCGCTCGGGGGGCGGGTTACTGCTCTGGGCGGTGCGACGTACGTGCGGGGACCCTCAGGTCCTGGTCCGCCGGAGTGAGCCTTCGCTCAGCCCTGGCGCTGCTTGTGACGCTGGTTCTCGCAGATGACCATGACCCGGCCGTGACGGCGGATCACCTTGCACTTGTCGCAGATCTTCTTGACGCTCGGCTTGACCTTCATCGCTGTCTTTCAGACGTGACGCACGCGCACCCGCATCGCGTGAGCTGCGCGTCAGAGGCGGTCGGGTTACTTGTAGCGGTAGACGATGCGACCACGAGACAGGTCGTACGGGCTCAGCTCCACCACGACCCGGTCCTCGGGGAGGATTCGGATGTAGTGCTGGCGCATCTTGCCCGAGATGTGGGCGAGAACCTTGTGACCGTTGCCCAGCTCCACGCGGAACATCGCGTTCGGCAGTGCCTCGACCACGGTGCCCTCGATCTCGATGACCCCGTCTTTCTTGGCCATGTCCTCCGCATTCCTTCTGACCGGGTGGACCCCGGGCACGTTGACCTTCTCAGCGCACGTGTGACGGGCGCCTGCCATCTCCAGACCAGCCGCGGGGAGACGATGGGCACAGATGTTCGTGAGCCGACTAGCGAGTCTACGCCAGCGACACGCCGGGAGAGAAATCGTCGCTTTGTCGCACCCCGGCGTGCGGGCCCCGGCGTCCGCGCCACGACGTCCGCGCGACGACGTCCGCGGCGCGCAGGGACTCAGTCCGCGAGCGGGGCGACCTTCACGCCGAGCGCGCCGAGCGCCGCCTCTCCGCCGTCCCGCGCGGTGAGCACCCAGATCCCGCCGTCGTGCAGGGCGACCGAGTGCTCCCAGTGCGCGGCCTTGCCGCCGTCCCGGGTCGCGACGGTCCAGCCGTCGGCCAGCTCCCGGCTCGCGGGGTCGCCGGCGGCGAGCATCGGCTCGATCGCCACGCACAGGCCCGCCCGCATCCGCGGTCCCTTGTCCCGCGTGCGGTAGTTGAGCACGTGCGGCGCCTGGTGCATCTCGGTGCCGATCCCGTGGCCGCCGTAGTCCTCGACGAGGCCGTAGCGGTCCGCGACGTGGTCCTCGACGGCCCCGCCGATCTCCCCGAGCCGCTCCCCCGCCCGGATCGCGGCGATGCCGTGCCACATCGAGGACTCGGTCACCGCGGACAGGTCCGCGTCCCGGGGGTCGACCGTGCCGTCGGCCCGCGGGACGACGGCGGTGAACGCCGAGTCGCCGTGCCACCCGGACAGGATCGCCCCGCAGTCGACCGAGACGACGTCGCCCTCACGGACGACCCGCGCGCCGGGGATCCCGTGGACGATCTCCTCGTTGACCGAGATGCACGTGACGGCGGGGAACGGCGGGTGCCCGTAGCCGAGGAACGACGGGACGGCGCCCGCGGAGCGGATGACGTCGTGCGCGACGGCGTCCAGCTCCTTCGTCGTGACCCCGGGCCGCAGGGCCGCACGGACGGCGTCGAGCGCGTCGGCGACGACGAGCCCGGCCTTGCGCATCAGGCGGATCTGGTCCGTCGTCTTGTACTGGATCCGGTCGCGTCCGAGCATGCGGGAGAGCCTACGTGAGGTCCGGGCCCGGTTCGCGCCGTCCCCGTTCGCACCCGCCCGGCCCGTGCGACGCAGGAGCCCCCGGACCGTCGTGGTCCGGGGGCTCCTGCGTCGGTGCGGGTCGTGCGGGTGCCGTCAGGCCTCGAGCGCCGACAGCGCGGCCTGGAGCCGCTCGGTGACGTCGTCGATGTCGCCCATCCCGTCGACCGCGACGAGCAGGCCGCGCGCCGAGTAGATGTCGACGAGCGGGGCGGTCTCCGAGTTGTAGACCTCCTGCCGGTGCCGGATGACGTCCTCGGTGTCGTCCTCGCGGCCCTCGACGGTCGCCCGGTTGAGCAGCCGGGCGACGAGCTCGTCGGTGTCCGCGGTGAGCTGGACGACGGCGTCGAGGCCGCTGTCGGCCGCGGCGAGCAGGGCGTCGAGCGCCTCGACCTGGCCCGCGTTGCGCGGGTACCCGTCGAGGAGGAAGCCGTTCTCGGTGTCGGGCTGGGCGAGGCGGTCCTTGACCATGTCGTTCGTGACCTCGTCGGGCACGAGCTTGCCCGCGCTGGTGTAGCTCTGCGCGAGCTGCCCGAGCGGCGTCCCGCCCTTGATGTTCGCCCGGAAGATGTCTCCGGTCGAGATCGCGGGGATGCCGAGCCGCTCCGAGAGCCGCTTGGCCTGGGTCCCCTTGCCCGCCCCGGGAGGGCCGAGAAGGACGAGTCTCATGGGTGCACCGACCTCACCGGGTGCGCGCCGGGGCGCACCTCATCGCAGGAACCCTTCGTAGTGCCGCTGCTGGAGCTGGGACTCGATCTGCTTCACCGTCTCCAGGCCGACGCCCACGATGATGAGGATCGACGTGCCGCCGAACGGGAACGAGTTCGTGTTCGCGTTGAGCAGCGCGAAGGCCACCAGCGGGATCAGCGAGATCACCGCGAGGTAGATCGCCCCCGGCAGCGTGATGCGGGTGAGGACGTAGTCCAGGTACTCCGCCGTCGGCCGGCCGGCCCGGATGCCCGGGATGAAGCCGCCGTACTTCTTCATGTTCTCGGCGACCTCGTCCGGGTTGAACGTGATCGCGACGTAGAAGTACGTGAAGAAGATGATGAGCGCGACGTAGGCGAGCATGTAGATCGGGTGGTCACCCTTGACCAGGTGGGTCTCGATCCAGTTCACCCAGGCCGACGGTGGCTGGGTCCGGTCGCCCCGGTTGAACTGGGCGATGAGCGCCGGGATGTAGAGCAGCGACGAGGCGAAGATGACCGGGATGACGCCGGCCATGTTGACCTTGATCGGGATGTACGTGCTCGTCCCGCCGTACATCTTGCGGCCGATCTGGCGCTTGGCGTACTGGACCGGGATGCGGCGCTGGGACTGCTCGACGAAGACGACGAGCGCCATGATGACGATGCCGATCGCGATGACGATGAGCATCGTGTCGATGCTGTCGTTCTGCTGCTTGATCGACCACAGGGCGCCGGGGAAGCCGGCCGCGATCGAGGTGAAGATGAGCAGCGACATGCCGTTGCCGACGCCGCGCTCGGTGACGAGCTCGCCGAGCCACATGATGAGGCCCGTGCCGGCCGTCAGCGTGACGACCATGAGCAGGATCGTCACGTAGCTGTTGCTCGGGACGAGATCCTCGTTGCAGCTCTGGAAGAGCCCGCCGGGGTTGCGCGCGATCGCGACGAGCGTCGTCGACTGGAGGATCGCGAGGCCGATGGTGAGGTACCGCGTGTACTGCGTGAGCTTCGCGGTGCCGGCCTGGCCCTCCTCCTTGAGCGTCTCGAAGCGGGGGATGACGACGGTGAGCAGCTGGATGATGATGCTCGCGGTGATGTAGGGCATGATCCCCAGCGCGAACACCGACAGCTGCAGCAGCGCCCCGCCGCTGAAGAGGTTGATGAGGCCGAGACCACTGTTGGCCTGGGTGCCGATGCACCGCTGGACCGCCTGGTAGTCGACCCCGGGGGTCGGGACGAACGAGCCCAGCCGGAAGACCGCCATGATCGCCATGGTGAACAGCAGCTTGCGCCGCAGGTCCGGCGTCCGGAAGGCCCGGGCGAACGCGGAGAGCACAACTTCCTCCTGCGCGCCGCCCGAGGGGGCGGCCTAGAGACAACCTCGTCGTGACCATAACATCCGGCCCTCCCCGGTTCGGGAGAGGCGCGGAAGGCTGCCGCGACGAGAGGTGGCACGTGCTCGGCGAGCGGTGCCGGTGCGCCGCGCGGGGTGACGTGCGTCCCCCCGCGGAGGCTGGACAAGCAGGAAGGGTCCGCACCCACCGCCTCAGGGGCGACGGGCCGGACCCGGCCTGGGTGGTGCGAGGTGGACCCGCGGTCCGGCGGCGGGCGGCCGGCGCGGTGCGCCGGCCGCCTGCACGTCAGAGCGTGGTCGCGGTGCCCCCGGCGGCGGCGATCTTCTCGCGGGCGCTGGCGGAGAACGCGTTGACCGTGACCTGCAGGGCCACCGTCACCTCGCCGTCGCCGAGCACCTTGACCGGAGCGCCGTCACGGACGGCGCCCTTGGCGACGAGGTCCTCGACGCTGACGGCACCGCCCTCGGGGAAGAGAGCGGAGAGCCGATCCAGGTTGACGACCTGGAACTCCACGCGGAAGCGGTTCTTGAAGCCACGGAGCTTGGGCAGACGCATGTGCAGAGGCATCTGACCGCCCTCGAAGGCGGCCGAGACCTGGTAACGCGCCTTCGTGCCCTTGGTGCCACGACCGGCGGTCTTGCCCTTGCTGCCCTCACCACGACCCACACGGGTCTTGGCGGTACGGGCGCCCGGGGCCGGACGCAGGTGGTGGACCTTGAGCGTGTGCTCGCTGTTCGTCGACTCCGACATCAGTCGTCGACCTCCTCGACCTTGACGAGGTGGCGGACGTGGCGGACCATCCCGCGGAACTCGGGACGGTCCTCCTTGACGACGGTGTCGCCGATCCGCTTCAGGCCCAGCGAACGCAGGGTGTCGCGGTGCGCCTGGATGCCACCAACCTTGGACTTGATCTGGGTCACCTTGAGGCGTGCCATCAGCTGGTCACCCCCGCACGGGCCCGCAGGAGCGCCGCCGGGGCGACGTCCTCGATCGGGAGACCGCGGCGGGCCGCGACCTCCTCGGGACGCTCGAGCCCGCGCAGCGCGGCCACCGTGGCGTGCACGATGTTGATCGCGTTGCTCGAGCCGAGCGACTTGCTGAGGACGTCGTGGATGCCGGCGCACTCGAGGACGGCGCGGACCGGGCCGCCGGCGATGACGCCGGTACCCGGCGACGCCGGCTTGAGCATGACGACGCCCGCGGCGGCCTCACCCTGGATCGGGTGCGGGATGGTGCCCTGGATGCGGGGCACCTTGAAGAAGTGCTTCTTGGCCTCCTCGACACCCTTGGCGATCGCCGCGGGCACCTCCTTGGCCTTGCCGTAGCCGACGCCCACGGTGCCGTCGCCGTCGCCCACCACGACGAGCGCGGTGAAGCTGAAGCGGCGGCCACCCTTGACGACCTTGGCCACACGGTTGATCGTCACGACGCGCTCGACGAACGCGGTCTTCTCCGCGCCGCCGTCACGACCGCCGCGCTGGTTGTCGCGGTCACGACCGCCACGGCGGCCGCTGTTGTCGCCGCTGCCACCACCGGCGGCTCCGACGGGGCCTCCGCCTCGGCGCTGGGGTCCAGCCATCAGAGGTTCC
This sequence comes from Kineosporia sp. R_H_3, assembly GCF_002198675.1. Lineage (GTDB taxonomy): Bacteria > Actinomycetota > Actinomycetes > Actinomycetales > Kineosporiaceae > R-H-3. Next base: position 16,825 of record NZ_MWLL01000184.1, read on the forward strand.
TTCCCTCTCGCATGTTCACTGCGGTCCGTGCGTACGTCACAGCGCCAGACCACCCTCGCGTGCGCCGTCGGCCACCGCGGCCACCCGGCCGTGGTACTTGTTGCCGGCCCGGTCGAACACGACCGACTCGACGCCCGCGGCCTTGGCCCGGGCGGCGACGAGCTCGCCGACCCGCTTGGCCTTGTCCGTCTTGTCGCCCTCGAGGGCGCGCAGGTCGGCCTCCATGGTGGAGGCCGAGGCCACGGTCTTGCCGACCGAGTCGTCGACGACCTGGACGAAGAGGTGCCGGGCGGACCGCGTCACGACGAGGCGCGGACGCGCCGTCGTGCCGACGATGTGCTTGCGGACACGGACGTGCCGGCGGACGCGGGCCGCGACGGACCCCTTGCCGGCGCCGCCACCGCTGCGCTTCAGACCGACTGCCATTACTTCTTCCCAGCCTTTCCGACCTTGCGCTTGACCTGCTCGCCCGCGTAGCGAACACCCTTGCCCTTGTAGGGGTCGGGCTTGCGGAGCTTGCGAAGGTTGGCCGCGACCTCGCCGACCTGCTGCTTGTCGATGCCCGACACGGAGAAGCGCGTGGGCGCCTCGACCGCGAAGGTCACGCCGGCCGGCGGCTCGACGGTGATGGGGTGGCTGTACCCCAGGGCGAACTCGAGGTTGGAGCCCTTCGCGACGACGCGGTAACCCGTGCCGACGATCTCGAGCTTCTTCTCGTAGCCCTGGGTGACACCCACGACCATGTTGGAGATGAGGGTCCGGGTGAGGCCGTGGAGCTCACGGGTCCTGCGCTCCTCGTCGGCGCGCACGACGACGAGCTTGTCGTCCTCGCGCTGGACGACGAGAGCGCCGGCGACCTCGTGGGACAGGGTGCCCTTGGGCCCCTTGACCGTCACCTCTCGGCCGTCGACGTTGATGTCGACGCCCGAGGGGACCGGGATGGGCTGCTTGCCGATGCGGGACATCTGTCTACTCTCCCGTCACCAGACGTAGGCGAGGACTTCCCCACCCACGCCCTTCTTGTTCGCCTGCTTGTCGGTCAGCAGGCCCGACGACGTCGAGAGGATCGCGATACCCAGGCCGCCGAGCACGCGCGGCAGGTTCGTCGACTTCGCGTAGACGCGCAGACCGGGCTTGCTGATGCGCCGGATGCCGGCGATCGAGCGCTCCCGGTTGGGCCCGTACTTCAGGACGATCGTCAGCGTCTTGCCGACCTCTGCGTCCGCAACGTTCCAGGAGGCGATGTAGCCCTCCTGCTGGAGGATCTCGGACACGTGCGCCTTGAGCTTGCTGTACGGCATGCTCACGGCGTCGTGGTAGGCCGAGTTCGCGTTGCGCAGACGAGTCAGCATGTCTGCGATCGGGTCGGTCATGGTCATCGGGCTTCGCCGCCCTTCCTCGCCGCGGTTTCGCCGTCACCGAGCTCGGCGACCTGCGGCGTAGTGGTCATGATGTCGTCCACGGACTCGAGGTCCAGGACGACGGGGTTGAAGGCCGGGATGCTGTGTCGCAGCGTCATCCGGCCCGTGGGAAGCGTGGACCGCAGGGGGACCAGCTCGAGGGTTGCCATCGCCGGTTACCAGCTGCTCTTCGTCACGCCCGGCAGCTCGCCGCGGTGCGCCATCTCACGAAGGCACACGCGGCACAGGCCGAACTTCTTGTAGACCGAGTGCGGACGGCCGCAGCGCTGGCAGCGCGTGTAGCCGCGGACGGCGAACTTGGGCTTGCGGTTGGCCTTGTTGATCAGTGCGGTCTTGGCCACGTCAGTTCTCCTTGAAGGGGAAGCCGAGGTGACGCAGCAGCGCCCGACCCTCGTCGTCCGTCGTCGCGGTCGTCACGACGGTGATGTCCATGCCCCGGACCCGGTCGATGCGGTCCTGGTCGATCTCGTGGAACATCGACTGCTCGTTGAGACCGAACGTGTAGTTGCCCCGCCCGTCGAACTGCTTCGGCGACAGGCCGCGGAAGTCGCGGATGCGCGGGAGCGCGACCGACAGCAGCCGGTCGAGGAACTCCCACATCCGGTCGCCGCGCAGCGTCACGTGACAGCCGATCGGCATGCCCTCGCGCAGCTTGAACTGCGCGATGGACTTGCGGGCCTTGGTGACCTGCGGCTTCTGGCCGGTGATCGCGGCCAGGTCGCGGATCGCGCCCTCGATCAGCTTGGAGTCACGGGCCGCCTCGCCGACGCCCATGTTGACGACGATCTTCACCAGACCGGGCGTCTGCATGACGTTCGGGTACGAGAAGTCCTTGCGGAGCGCCGGCGCGATCTCCTCGCGGTAGCGCGTCTTGAGCCGCGGCAGCACCTTCGTGCCGGTCGTCTCGACCGTGTCGCTCGTCATCAGATGTCCTTACCCGAGCGCTTGGCGAACCGGACGCGCACGGTCTTGGTGCGGCCGTCGCGCTCGACGGTCTCGGTGCGGATGCCGACGCGGGTCGGCTTCTTCGTCTCCGGGTCCACCAGCGCGACGTTGCTGATGTGGATGGGGGCTTCCTGCGTGATGATGCCGCCGGTCTTCGCCCCGCGGCCCGAGGTGCCCACCTTGGTGTGCTTCTTGATCCGGTTGACGCCCTCGACGAGGACCCGGTTCGTCTCGACGTACACCGCGATGACCTTGCCCTGCTTGCCCTTGTTGGACTTGGGGCCGGAGATCACCTGGACGGTGTCGCCCTTCTTGATACGGATCTTCGCCATGTCAGAGCACCTCCGGCGCGAGCGAGATGATCTTCATGAACTTCTTGTCGCGCAGCTCGCGGCCCACCGGGCCGAAGATGCGGGTACCGCGGGGGTCCCCGTCGGCCCGCAGGATCACGGCTGCGTTCTCGTCGAAGCGGATGTACGAGCCGTCGGGACGGCGGCGCTCCTTGACCGTGCGGACGATGACCGCCTTGACGACGTCGCCCTTCTTGACGTTGCCGCCCGGGATCGCGTCCTTGACGGTCGCGACGATGACGTCGCCGATGCCCGCGTAGCGGCGACCGGAGCCACCGAGAACGCGGATGCAGAGAATCTCCTTGGCACCCGTGTTGTCGGCGACTCGCAGTCGCGACTCCTGCTGGATCACTTCGTTTGCTCCTGTCGTCGCGCCGGTTCTCCCGCGAGGGAGCCTTGCGGAACTGAAATGGCAGTTGCCTGTGGCGCACGTCCGGCCGGGTCACCCCGGCCGGACGGCACCGAACGTCTTACTTGGCCTTCTCGAGGACCTCGACCAGACGCCAGCGCTTCGTCGCCGACAGCGGCCGGGTCTCCATGATGAGCACGAGGTCGCCCACGCCGGCGGTGTTCTGCTCGTCGTGCACCTTGACCTTGTGCGAACGCCGAAGGACCTTGCCGTAGAGCGGGTGCTTGACCCGGTCCTCCACCTCGACCACGACGGTCTTCTGCATCTTGTCGCTCACGACGTAGCCGCGACGGGTCTTGCGGTACCCGCGCGTCTCCTCGGTCTCGCTGGTCTCGCTCACTGCAGCCTTCTCGCTCGTCTCGCTCATGCCTGCGGCCCCTCGGTGATGCCGAGCTCCCGCTCGCGCATGATGGTGTAGATCCGCGCGATGTCCTTGCGCACGGCGCGCAGGCGGCCGTGGCTCTCGAGCTGCCCGGTGGCCGACTGGAAGCGCAGGTTGAACAGCTCCTCCTTGGCCTTGCGGAGCTCCTCGACGAGACGATCGTCGTCGAAAGCCCGCAGGTTCTCCGGAGCCAGGTCCTTGGAACCCACTGCCATCAGAGGTCACCGCCCTCGCGCCGGACGATCCGGCACTTCATCGGCAGCTTGTGGATGGCGCGGGTGAGCGCCTCACGAGCCACCTTCTCGCTGGGGAACGACAGCTCGAACATCACGCGGCCGGGCTTGATGTTCGCGATCCACCACTCGGGCGAGCCCTTGCCGGAACCCATGCGGGTCTCGGCGGGCTTCTTCGTGAGAGGACGGTCCGGGTAGATGTTGATCCAGACCTTGCCGCCACGCTTGATGTGGCGGGTCATCGCGATACGAGCGGCCTCGATCTGCCGGTTGGTCACGTACGCCGGCTCGAGGGCCTGGATGCCCCACTCGCCGAACGTCACAGCCGTGCCACCCTTCGCAGCGCCCGTACGGTCCGGGTGGTGCTGCTTGCGGTGCTTCACACGACGGGGGATGAGCACGGCTCAGGCCTCCGTTCCACTGGTCGGCTCGGCCGCGGCCGGAGCCTCGGCAGCCGGCGCGGCCGCGGCGGGGGCCGCGTCCTGACCGGGAGCGCTGTCGGGACGGCGACGCTGCGGACGGGCCGCGCGGTCGCCGCGCGGGCCGCCGTCACGGCCGCCCTCGCGCCGCGGAGCGCGCGGCGCAGCCGCCTGCTCGCGGGCGAGCTCGCGGCTCGTCACGTCACCCTTGTAGATCCAGACCTTCACGCCGATGCGGCCGAAGGTCGTGCGGGCCTCGTAGAAGCCGTAGTCGATGTTCGCGCGCAGCGTGTGCAGCGGCACACGACCCTCGCGGTAGAACTCCGACCGGCTCATCTCGGCGCCGCCGAGGCGGCCCGAGCACTGGACCCGGATGCCCTTGGCACCCGCGCGCAGCGACGACTGCATGCCCTTGCGCATCGCGCGCCGGAAGGACACGCGGCTCGCGAGCTGCTCGGCGATGCCCTGGGCGACCAGCTGCGCGTCGATCTCGGGGTTCTTGACCTCGAGGATGTTCAGCTGCACCTGCTTGCCCGTGAGCTTCTCGAGCTCGCCGCGGATGCGGTCGGCCTCCGCGCCGCGACGGCCGATGACGATGCCCGGCCGGGCGGTGTGGATGTCGACGCGGACGCGGTCCCGCGTGCGCTCGATCTCGACACGGCTGATGCCTGCACGGTCCATGCCCTTGGACATGAGCTTGCGGATCGCCACGTCCTCCTTCACGTAGTCCCGGTAACGCTGACCGGTCTTCGTGGAGTCGGCGAACCAACGGCTCTTGTGCTCGGTGGTGATACCGAGGCGGAACCCGTGCGGGTTGACCTTCTGCCCCACTATCGGGTCCTCCCCTTCGTACTCGACTTCGCCGCGGGCGATGCCCCGGCGCCGGACTTGGCCGGCCGCGGTGCGACCACGACCGTGATGTGGCTCGTGCGCTTGTTGATCCGGTACGCGCGACCCTGCGCACGTGGCCGGAAGCGCTTGAGCGTCGGGCCCTCGTCGACGTAGGCCGCCGACACGAAGAGCTCACGCTCGTCGAACGGCTCCGACGCCTTGTCGGCCTTCACCCGCGCGTTCGCGATCGCGCTCTGCACGACCTTGCGAACGGTCTCGCTCGCCGCCTGAGGGGCGAACTCGAGCACCGCGAGCGCCTGCTGGGCGTCCCGGCCACGAATGAGGTCCACGACGCGGCGGGCCTTCATGGGCGTGACGCGGACGTACCGCGCCTGCGCCTTGGCTTCCATCGCTGTCCCCTTGCCTTCTACCACTGGGGTTGTCCTTGAGCTTTCTGTGAACGACCGGCCACCGCGTCAGCGGCGGCGGCCCTTACGGTCGTCCTTCTCGTGGCCGCGGAACGTCCGGGTCGGAGCGAACTCCCCCAGCTTGTGGCCGATCATCGACTCGGTGACGAACACCGGGACGTGCTTGCGGCCGTCGTGCACCGCGAGCGTGTGACCCAGCATCCCCGGGATGATCATCGAGCGACGGGACCAGGTCTTGATGACGTTCTTGGTCCCCTTCTCGTTCTGCACGTCCACCTTCTTCTGGAGGTGGTCGTCGACGAAGGGGCCCTTCTTCAGACTGCGAGGCATCGTTCAGGGCTCCTGTCAGCGCTTCTTGCCGGTACGACGGCGACGGACGATGAGGGAGTCGCTCGGCTTGTTCGGCTTGCGCGTACGACCCTCGGCCTGGCCCCAGGGGCTGACCGGGTGACGGCCGCCGGAGGTCTTGCCCTCACCACCACCGTGCGGGTGGTCGATGGGGTTCATGGCGACACCACGGACGGTCGGGCGCTTGCCCTTCCACCGCATACGGCCGGCCTTGCCCCAGTTGATGTTCGACTGCTCCGCGTTGCCGACCTCACCGATCGTCGCGCGGCAGCGGACGTCGACGTTGCGGATCTCGCCCGACGGCATGCGCAGCTGCGCGTAGGGGCCGTCCTTGGCGACGAGCTGCACCGAGGCCCCCGCGGAACGGGCGATCTTGGCGCCGCCGCCGGGGCGGAGCTCGATGGCGTGCACGACCGTACCGACCGGGATGTTGCGCAGCGCGAGGCTGTTGCCCGGCTTGATGTCGGCCGACGGGCCGTTCTCGATGCGGTCACCCTGCGACAGCTTGTTCGGCGCGAGGATGTAGCGCTTCTCGCCGTCCGCGTAGTGCAGGAGCGCGATGCGCGCCGTGCGGTTGGGGTCGTACTCGATGTGCGCGACCTTGGCCGGCACTCCGTCCTTGTCGTGACGACGGAAGTCGATGACGCGGTACGCACGCTTGTGGCCGCCGCCCTGGTGCCGCGTCGTGACACGACCGGCGTTGTTCCGCCCGCCGTTCTTCGACAGCGGACGGACGAGCGACTTCTCAGGCGTGGTCCGGGTGATCTCGACGAAGTCGGCGACGGACGAGCCACGTCGGCCCGGCGTCGTCGGCTTGTACTTACGGATTCCCATGGGGTTTCAGTCCTCGAGTCAGATCAGCCGGGCCGTCAGGCGACCGGACCGCCGAAAATGTCGATGGTGCCGTCCTTGAGCGTGACGATCGCGCGCTTGGTGTGCTTGCGCTGACCGGTACCGAACTTGGTCCGGCGTGTCTTGCCCTGACGGTTGGCCGTGTTGACCGAGGACACCGTGACGCCGAAGACAGCCTCGACGGCGCGCTTGATCTCGGACTTGTTCGCCCGCGGGTCGACGAGGAAGGTGTACTTCCCCTCGTCGAGGAGCCCGTAGCTCTTCTCGGAGACGACCGGCGCGAGCAGGATGTCGCGCGGGTCCTTGTGGACGTTGCCGATGGTGCTCACAGCGCAGCCTCCTCGGTCTCGCTCTCGGACGCGACGGCCTTGACGCCCTTGCCCTTGACCGGGCCGGCGACGAAGGCCTCGAGCGCACCGGCGGTGAACACCACGTCGTCGGAGACGAGCACGTCGTAGGTGTTCAGCTGGTCGGCGACGATCGCGTGGACCTGCTCGAGGTTGCGCAGGCTCTTCCACGCGACGTTGTCGTCACGCTCGACGACCACGAGCAGGTTCTTGCGGGTCGACACGTTGAGCAGCGCCGCGAGCGCCGACTTCGCCGACGGCTGCTCGCCCTCGACGAGGCTGGACAGCACGTGGATCCGGCCGTGACGGGCCCGGTCCGAGAGGGCGCCGCGCAGGGCGGCGGCCTTCATCTTCTTGGGCGTGCGCTGCGAGTAGTCCCGCGGCGTCGGGCCGTGGACGACCCCACCACCGGTGAACTGCGGCGCACGGGTCGAGCCCTGACGGGCGCGGCCGGTGCCCTTCTGCTTGTACGGCTTCCTGCCGCCGCCGGAGACCTCACCACGGTTCTTGGTGGAGGCCGTGCCCTGGCGCGCCGCGGCGAGCTGGGCGACGACGACCTGGTGGATCAGCGGGACGTTCGTCTGGACGTCGAACACCTCGTCGGGCAGGTCGGCCGTGCCGGCCTTCTTGCCCGTGGGGTCGAGCACGTCGACGGTCGCCATGTCAGGCTCCCTTCGCAGCGGTCTTCACCAGGACGACGGCGCCCCGGGGGCCGGGGACGGCGCCCTTGATGAGGAGCAGCCCGCGCTCGGCGTCGACGGCGTGGACGGTGAGGTTCTGGGTGGTCTGGCGCTCGGCGCCCATCCGGCCCGCCATCCGGACGCCCTTGAAGACGCGACCGGGGGTCGCGCAGGCGCCGATGGAACCGGGCGAACGGTGCTTGCGCTGCGTGCCGTGGGAGGCGCCGAGGCCCTTGAAGCCGTGGCGCTTCATGACACCCGCGGTGCCCTTGCCCTTGGTACGGCCGACCACGTCGACGACCTGCCCGGACTCGAAGAGCTCGGCGGTCACCTCCTGGCCCGGCGTGTACTCGCCCGCATCGGGCGTCCGGAGCTCGACGACGAAGCGGCGCGGAGTCACGCCTGCCTTCTCGAAGTGCCCCGACATCGGCTTGTTCACCTTGCGCGGGTCGATCGCCCCGAAGGCGATCTGCACGGCGTCGTAACCGTCGTTGTCTGCGGTGCGCACCTGGGTCACGACACACGGCCCGGCCTGGACGACGGTGACCGGCACGAGCTTGCCGGCGTCGTCCCAGACCTGCGTCATACCGAGCTTCTCGCCCAGGACACCCTTGATCTGCTTCGTCATGACTGCGAGGTCCCTCAGAGCTTGATCTCGATGTCGACCCCGGCCGGGAGGTCGAGCCGCATGAGCGAGTCGACCGTCTTCGGCGTGGGGTTGATGATGTCGATGAGCCGCTTGTGCGTGCGCATCTCGAAGTGCTCGCGGCTGTCCTTGTACTTGTGCGGAGAACGGATCACGCAGAACACGTTCTTCTCGGTCGGCAGCGGCACCGGGCCGGCCACGGACGCACCGGTACGAACGACCGTGTCGACGATCTTGCGCGCCGAACTGTCGATGACCTCGTGGTCGTAGGCCTTCAGCCGGATGCGGATCTTCTGTCCCGCCATCGCTTCGCTGTGCTCTCTCTCTTCGATCCGGTGCTTCTCGTCACGGGTTCCTCGCGGCCGCCGACCGCCGTGGGTCTCCGACCCCCGAGGTCGGGCGTGTCGCGCGCTTCGCACGGACTGGCCCCGGCACCTTCCGGTGCCTCGATCTCGAGATGGTCGTCGACCCGGCAGGAGCCGGACAGCGGCGCGCAAGGCAAGGACCTCAGCGCACCGAACAACCTGAACAGTGTGCCAGAACCGGACAGCCCTTGGCGAATCCGCCTCTGGACGCGCGCCCGGTGGGCGCGCACGTCGTGCTGTGGTGCTCCGCCGGCCCCGGAAGGGCGTCGGACGGCGCACCGGCGGGGTCACCGCCGGCCTGCCCTCCGCCGCCCGGAACCCCGGGCCCGCGGTGTGCGGCGCGCCCGCAGAGGGCGTGCCGCGGGCCGCCGCCCACCTCGTCAGAGGCGGGCGGCGGCCCGTGGGATCACTTGAGGATCTTCGTGACCCGGCCGGCGCCGACGGTGCGGCCACCCTCACGGATCGCGAACTTGAGGCCTTCCTCCATGGCGATGGGCTGGATCATCTCGACCCGCATCTCGGTGTTGTCACCGGGCATGACCATCTCGGTGCCCTCGGGCAGGTGCACGACGCCCGTGACGTCCGTCGTCCGGAAGTAGAACTGCGGACGGTAGTTGTCGTAGAACGGCGTGTGCCGGCCACCCTCGTCCTTGCTGAGGATGTAGACGTTCGCCTCGAACTCGGTGTGCGGCGTGATCGAGCCCGGCTTGACGACGACCTGGCCGCGCTCGACGTCCTCGCGCTTGATACCACGGAGCAGGAGGCCGACGTTCTCCCCCGCCTCGGCGGTGTCGAGCAGCTTGCGGAACATCTCGATGCCGGTGACCGTCGTGGTCGTCGACTTCTCCTTGATGCCGACGATCTCGACCGTCTCGTTCACCTTGAGGATGCCGCGGTCCACCTTGCCGGTGACGACCGTGCCACGACCGGTGATCGTGAAGACGTCCTCGATCGGCATGAGGAACGGCTTGTCCGTCTCACGCAGCGGCTCGGGGATCGACGAGTCGACGGCGTCCATGAGCTCGAGGAGCTTGGCGCTCCACTCCTCGTCGCCCTCGAGCGCCTTGAGCGCCGAGACGCGGACGACCGGGAGGTCGTCGCCGGGGAACTCGTAGGAGGTCAGCAGCTCGCGGACCTCCATCTCGACGAGCTCGAGGATCTCCTCGTCGTCGACCATGTCCGACTTGTTGAGCGCCACGACGATGTAGGGGACGCCGACCTGGCGGGCCAGGAGGACGTGCTCCTTCGTCTGCGGCATCGGGCCGTCGGTCGCCGCGACCACGAGGATCGCGCCGTCCATCTGGGCCGCGCCGGTGATCATGTTCTTGATGTAGTCCGCGTGACCCGGGCAGTCCACGTGCGCGTAGTGCCGCGCCTCCGTCTGGTACTCGACGTGCGCGATCGAGATCGTGATACCGCGCTGACGCTCCTCGGGAGCCTTGTCGATCTGGTCGAACGGCGTGAAGGGGTTGAGCTCCGGGTACTTGTCGTGCAGCACCTTGGTGATCGCCGCGGTGAGCGTCGTCTTCCCGTGGTCGATGTGACCGATGGTGCCGATGTTGACGTGCGGCTTAGTCCGCTCGAACTTCGCCTTCGCCACGGTGGTCCTCCTGTTTGCGCTGTCGGGTGTTGGTGCTGCCTGACGTGATGGTCTTGGGGTTTGACGCTAGGTGGTGCCGGGCCTGCTGGTCGAACCGGTTACCGGTGGTGCCGGCGCTCCGGACCCGATCTGCCGACCGAGGCTCCCGAAGGGCGTGAGCCTGGGGCTCACTCCCCCCGGGACTTCTTGATGATCTCCTCGGCCACGTTGCGCGGGACCTCGGCGTACGAGTCGAACTGCATCGTGTACACGGCACGACCCTGGGTCTTGCTCCGCAGGTCACCCACGTACCCGAACATCTCCGACAGCGGGACCAGGGCCCTGACGACCTTGGCGCCGCTGACGTCCTCCATGGACTGGATGTGACCACGGCGGGAGTTGAGGTCGCCGATGACCTCGCCCATGTACTCCTCGGGCGTACGGACCTCGACGGCCATGATCGGCTCGAGGAGGACGGGGTCGGCGCGCCGTGCCGCCTCCTTGAAGCCCATCGAGCCGGCGATCTTGAAGGCCAGCTCGGACGAGTCGACGTCGTGCGAGGCACCGTCGAGCAGGCTCGCCTTGACGCCGACCATCGGGTAGCCGGCGAGGACGCCGTACTGCATGGCGTCCTGGAAGCCCTGGTCCACGCTCGGGATGTACTCGCGCGGGACGCGGCCGCCGGTGACCTTGTTCTCGAACTCGTAGAACGTGCCCTCGGCGGTGTCCATCGGCTCGATCTTGAACTGGATCTTGGCGTACTGACCCGACCCACCGGTCTGCTTCTTGTGGGTGTAGTCGTACTTCGGCACCGCGGTGCGGATCGTCTCGCGGTACGCGACCTGCGGCTTGCCGACGTTCGCCTCGACGGCGAACTCGCGGCGCATCCGGTCGACGAGGATGTCGAGGTGGAGCTCGCCCATCCCCTTGATGATGGTCTGGCCCGTCTCCTCGTCCTGCTGGACCTGGAAGGTCGGGTCCTCCTCGGCGAGCTTCTGGATCGCGGTGCCGAGCTTCTCCTGGTCGCCCTTGGTCTTCGGCTCGATGGCGACGCTGATGACCGGCTCGGGGAACGTCATCGACTCCAGGACCACCGGGTTGGCGATGTCGCAGAGCGTGTCGCCGGTGGTGGTGTCCTTGAGGCCGATGAAGGCGTAGATGTGGCCGGCGGTCGCTTCGTCGACCGGGTTCTCCTTGTTGGCGTGCATCTGGAAGAACTTGCCCAGACGCTCCTTCTTGCCCTTGGTCGAGTTGATGACCTGGGCGCCGGTGGTGATCCGGCCGGAGTAGACCCGCACGTACGTCAGCTTGCCGAAGAACTTGTGCGTGGCGATCTTGAACGCCAGCGCCGAGAAGGGCTCGCTCGACTCCGGCTTGCGCAGCACCATGACGTCGGGGTCGTTGACGGCGTGGCCCTCCATCGGGGGCACGTCGAGCGGCGACGGCAGGTAGTCGAGGACGGCGTCGAGCATGGGCTGGACGCCCTTGTTCTTGAACGCCGAGCCGCAGAGCACCGGGTAGATCTCGGAGGCGATGACCATCTTGCGGATGGCGCCCTTGATCTCCTCGGGCGTCAGCTCCTCGCCGCCGAGGTACTTCTCGAGGAGGGCCTCGTCGGTCTCGGCCACGCGCTCGATGAGGTGGTGGCGGTACTCCGCCGCCTTCTCGGCCAGGTCGGCCGGGATCTCCTCGATCGTGTAGTCCTCGCCCTTGCCGGTGTCCCCGCGCCAGGTGAGCGCGCGGTTGTAGACGAGGTCGATGACGCCGACGAAGTCGGACTCGGCGCCGATCGGGATCTGGATCGGCAGCGGCTCCGCGCCGAGACGCTCCTTGATCGTGCGCACGGTGAAGTAGAAGTCCGCGCCGAGCTTGTCCATCTTGTTGACGAAGCAGATCCGGGGGACGTTGTACTTGTCCGCCTGGCGCCAGACCGTCTCGGACTGGGGCTCGACGCCCTCCTTGCCGTCGAACACCGCGACCGCGCCGTCGAGGACGCGCAGCGACCGCTCGACCTCGACCGTGAAGTCGACGTGGCCCGGGGTGTCGATGATGTTGATCTGGGTGCCCTGCCAGAAGCAGGTCGTCGCGGCGGACGTGATGGTGATGCCGCGCTCCTGCTCCTGCTCCATCCAGTCCATCGTGGCCGCGCCGTCGTGGACCTCACCGATCTTGTAGTTGATCCCCGTGTAGTAGAGGATCCGCTCGGTGGTCGTGGTCTTGCCGGCGTCGATGTGCGCCATGATGCCGATGTTGCGGACCTGGTTCAGGTCGGTCAGCACGTCGAGTGCCACGGAAGTCTGCCTCGCCTCGTGTCGAAGTCGTCAGCCGGTGCGGGGTGCGGCGCGGGGGTGACCCGCGCCGCCGCGTCACCAGCGGTAGTGCGCGAAGGCCTTGTTGGACTCGGCCATCTTGTGCGTGTCCTCGCGACGCTTGACCGCGGCGCCGAGGCCGTTGCTCGCGTCGAGGATCTCGTTCATGAGCCGCTCGGTCATGGTCTTCTCGCGGCGCGCCTTGGAGTAGCCGACGAGCCAGCGCAGCGCCAGCGTCGTCGAGCGGCCGGCCTTGACCTCGATCGGCACCTGGTAGGTCGCACCGCCGACGCGGCGGCTCTTGACCTCGATGCTGGGCTTGACGTTGTCGAGCGCGCGCTTGAGCGTGATGACCGGGTCGGTACCGGTCTTCTCGCGGCAGCCCTCGAGTGCGCCGTAGACGATGCGCTCCGCGACGGACTTCTTGCCGTCGAGGAGAACCTTGTTGACGAGCTGGCTCACCAGCGGGGACCCGTAGACCGGGTCGACGATGAGCGGCCGCTTCGGGGCCGGACCCTTGCGGGGCATGTCAGCTCTTCTCCTTCTTCGCGCCGTAACGGCTGCGGGCCTGCTTGCGGTTCTTCACGCCCTGGGTGTCGAGCGAGCCGCGGATGATCTTGTAGCGGACACCGGGAAGGTCCTTCACACGGCCACCGCGGACGAGCACGATCGAGTGCTCCTGGAGGTTGTGGCCGACGCCCGGGATGTACGCCGTGACCTCGATCTGGCTGGTGAGGCGGACACGCGCCACCTTGCGCAGCGCCGAGTTCGGCTTCTTCGGCGTCGTCGTGTAGACGCGGGTGCACACGCCGCGCCGCTGGGGGCTCCCCTTGAGGGCCGGCGTCTTCGTCTTGCCGACCTTGTCCTGGCGGCCCTTGCGGACCAGCTGCTGGATCGTGGGCACCGGTTCTCCGAACTCTCTCTTCGCCTCGAGCCGTGGCTCGTGTGGTCTTCCGTCGTGGGCGGCGGCTGCCGCACCGGGTGTTCCCCGACCCCCGGGGTCGGGCGTGTCGCGTCGTCCGCGCTGCGCTCCGGACCGGTTCCGAGAGGGAGTCGGTTGGAGCAGGCGCTCTGGCTGCCACGAGTCGCTGGACGTTTCGGCTCAGCGACCGCCCCGGGCAGCCGGGAAAGCCCGGGCAGACCCAGGCACGGATGTCGAGGTTACCCGTCTGCCGCAGCGAGCGTCAAAACGGCCCCCGCCCCGTCGGCGGGTCCCCCGGCGGGTCGCCGACGCCGGGCGGAGGAGGGCTGGTAGTGCCCTCCCCCACCGGCGCCGGCGACACCGTGGGAACAGTGCCCCGGCGACCGCGTCAGCGGTCGTAGCGTCCGAGGTCGAACTCCTCGAGCGGGACCGCCGCACCGCTGCCGGTGCCGAAGTGGCCGTAGTCGACCTCTTCGTAGCCGGGCATCGTGTACATGGCGGCCTTCGCCTCGTCGGTCGGCTCGACCCGGATGTTCCGGTAGCGGGGCAGCCCCGTACCGGCCGGGATGAGCTTGCCGATGATGACGTTCTCCTTGAGGCCGAGCAGCGGGTCGCTCTTGCCGTTGATCGCGGCGTCGGTGAGGACCCGGGTCGTCTCCTGGAAGGACGCGGCGGACAGCCACGACTCCGTCGCGAGCGACGCCTTCGTGATGCCCATGAGCTCGGGACGACCCGAGGCCGGCGTACCGCCCTCGGACACGACCCGCCGGTTCTCGCCCTCGAAGCGCGAGCGCTCTACGAGCTCGCCGGGCAGCAGCTCGGCGTCCCCGGACTCGATGATCGTCACCCGCTTGAGCATCTGGCGGACGATGACCTCGATGTGCTTGTCGTGGATCGACACGCCCTGGCTCCGGTAGACCTCCTGGACGGCGTCCACGAGGTGCACCTGGACGGCGCGCGGCCCGAGGATGCGCAGGACCTGCTTGGGGTCCACGGCGCCCTGGATGAGCTGCTGGCCGACCTCGACGTGACCGCCGTCCTCGACGAGGAGACGGGACCGCCGGGAGATCGGGTAGGCGATCTCCTCCGAGCCGTCGTCCGGCACGACGACGAGCTTGCGCGAGCGCTCCGCGTCGTCGATCCGGACCCGGCCGGCCGCCTCGGAGATCGGGGCGACACCCTTCGGGGTGCGCGCCTCGAAGAGCTCCTGGACACGCGGCAGACCGTGGGTGATGTCACCGCCCTCGGAGGAGACACCACCGGTGTGGAAGGTCCGCATCGTCAGCTGCGTGCCCGGCTCGCCGATCGACTGGGCGGCGATGATGCCGACCGCCTCGCCGATGTCGACGAGGATCCCGGCCGCCAGCGAACGCCCGTAGCACCGGGCGCACGTGCCGACCTTGGACTCGCAGGTGAGGACCGAGCGGACCTTGATCTGCTTCACGCCGCGCTCGACGAGGGCGTTGATGTTCACGTCGCCCAGGTCGGTGTTCGCCGGGAGCAGGACCTCGCCGCCGACGACGACGTCCTCGGCCGACGAGCGCGAGTACACGCTCGTCTCGACGTCGTCGTGACGGCGCAGGCCGCCACCGGCGACCTCGGTCGCGATCGGCATCATGAGACCGCGCTCGGTGCCGCAGTCCTCCTCGCGGATGATGACGTCCTGCGCGACGTCGACGAGACGACGCGTCAGGTAGCCGGAGTCCGCCGTCCGCAGCGCGGTGTCGGCCAGACCCTTTCGCGCACCGTGCGTCGAGATGAAGAACTCGAGCACGGTCAGGCCCTCGCGGAAGTTCGCCTTGATCGGGCGCGGGATGATCTCGCCCTTCGGGTTGGCGACGAGGCCTCGCATACCCGCGATCTGGCGCATCTGCATCCAGTTACCACGGGCACCGGACGCGACCATCTTGTAGATGGAGTTCGTCCGCGGGAGGTTGCCCTCCATCTCCTTGGCGACCTCGTTGGTGGCCTGGGTCCAGATCTCGATGAGCTCCTGCCGACGCTCGTCGTCGGTGATGAGGCCCTTCTCGTACTGGGACTGGACCTTCGCCGCCTTGATCTCGTAGCGGTCGAGGATGTCCTGCTTGCCCGGAGGCGTGACGACGTCCGAGATCGAGACCGTGACGCCCGAGCGGGTGGCCCAGTGGAAACCGGCCTCCTTGAGGGCGTCCAGCGTCGCGGCGACGGCGACCTTCGGGTAGCGCTCGGCGAGGTCGTTGACGATCCGCGAGAGCTCCTTCTTGTCCACGTCGGTGTCGACGAACACGTAGTCCGGCGGCAGCGTCTCGTTGAACAGCGCGCGACCGAGGCTGGTCTCGAGGACGATCGGGTCGCCTGCCTCCCAGTTCTCGGGCGCGACCCACGACGCCGGCGGCACGACACCCGCGATGCGGATCTTGGCCTTGGCGTGCAGGTCGAGCTCACGGGCGTCGTACGCCATGATCGCCTCGGCCACCGAGCCGAACGAGCGGCCCTCACCGGTGACGCCCTCCCGCTGGGAGGTGAGGTGGTAGAGGCCGATGATCATGTCCTGGGTGGGCATGGTCACGGGCCGGCCGTCGGCCGGCTTGAGGATGTTGTTGCTCGAGAGCATGAGGATCCGCGCCTCGGCCTGGGCCTCGGCCGACAGCGGCAGGTGCACCGCCATCTGGTCGCCGTCGAAGTCCGCGTTGAACGCGGTGCAGACGAGCGGGTGGATCTGGATCGCCTTGCCCTCGACGAGCTGCGGCTCGAAGGCCTGGATGCCGAGGCGGTGCAGCGTCGGTGCACGGTTCAGGAGCACCGGGTGCTCGGAGATGACCTCCTCGAGCACGTCCCAGACGACCGGACGCGCGCGCTCGACCATGCGCTTGGCGCTCTTGATGTTCTGCGCGTGGTTGAGGTCGACGAGCCGCTTCATGACGAACGGCTTGAACAGCTCGAGCGCCATCTGCTTGGGCAGGCCGCACTGGTGCAGCTTGAGCTGCGGGCCGACGACGATGACCGAACGGCCCGAGTAGTCGACGCGCTTGCCGAGCAGGTTCTGGCGGAACCGGCCCTGCTTGCCCTTGAGCATGTCGGACAGCGACTTGAGCGGGCGGTTGCCCGGGCCGGTGACCGGCCGGCCGCGGCGGCCGTTGTCGAACAGCGCGTCGACGGCCTCCTGGAGCATCCGCTTCTCGTTGTTCACGATGATCTCGGGCGCACCGAGGTCGAGCAGACGCTTGAGCCGGTTGTTCCGGTTGATGACCCGGCGGTACAGGTCGTTGAGGTCGGACGTCGCGAACCGGCCGCCGTCGAGCTGCACCATCGGGCGCAGGTCCGGCGGGATGACCGGGACGCAGTCGAGGACCATGCCCATCGGCGAGTTGCGGGTCGTGAGGAACGCGGAGACGACCTTGAGCCGCTTGAGGGCACGCGTCTTGCGCTGGCCCTTGCCGGTCGCGATCGTCTCGCGCAGGCTCTCGGCCTCGGCGTCGAGGTCGAAGGACTCCAGCCGCTTCTGGATCGCGGCCGCACCCATCCCGCCCTCGAAGTACAGGCCGAACCGCTCCCGCATCTCGCGGTAGAGGATCTCGTCGCCCTCGAGGTCCTGGACCTTGAGGTTCTTGAACCGGTCCCAGACCTGCTGGAGCCGGTCGACCTCGGCGTCGGCGCGCTTGCGCAGCTGCGCCATCTCGCGCTCGGCCGACTCCTTGACCTTGCGGCGGACGTCGCCCTTGGCACCCTCGGCCTCGAGCTCGGCCAGGTCGGCCTCGAGCTTCTTGGCGCGGGCGTCGACGTCGGAGTCGCGGCGGTTCTCGATCTCCTTCTTCTCGACCTCGATGTTCGCCTCGAGCGACGGCAGGTCGCGGTGACGCGACTCGTCGTCCACCCAGGTGATCATGTAGGCCGCGAAGTAGATGACCTTCTCGAGGTCCTTCGGAGCGAGGTCGAGCAGGTAGCCCAGGCGGCTCGGGACGCCCTTGAAGTACCAGATGTGCGTGACCGGCGCGGCGAGCTCGATGTGGCCCATCCGCTCACGACGCACCTTGGCGCGCGTGACCTCGACGCCGCAGCGCTCGCAGATGATGCCCTTGAAGCGGACGCGCTTGTACTTGCCGCAGTAGCACTCCCAGTCCCGGGTCGGACCGAAGATCTTCTCGCAGAAGAGCCCGTCCTTCTCCGGCTTGAGCGTGCGGTAGTTGATGGTCTCCGGCTTCTTGACCTCGCCGTGCGACCACTGACGGATCTCCTCGGCCGTGGCGAGGCCGATGCGAAGCTCGTCGAAGTTGTTGACGTCCAGCAAGACGCTGCCTGCTTTCTCGTGGTGGTGCTGTGTCTTTGCTCGATGACTACGTAGCTGGCCGGCCGTGTGCGCCGCGGTCCGCGGCGTCCGTGCCGGACGGGGTGCCGCCCGCCCCTAGGGGGCGGGCGGTCCCGGACGCGCTCAGACCTCTTCGACGCTGCTCGGCTCGCGCCGGGACAGGTCGATGCCGAGCTCCTCGGCGGCACGGAAGACGTCCTCGTCGGTCTCACGCATGGGGATCGCCAGGCCGTCGCTGGAGAGCACCTCGACGTTGAGGCACAGCGACTGCATCTCCTTGATGAGCACCTTGAAGGACTCGGGGATGCCGGGCTCGGGGATGTTCTCGCCCTTGACGATCGCCTCGTACACCTTGACCCGGCCGAGGACGTCGTCCGACTTGATGGTCAGCAGCTCCTGGAGCGCGTAGGAGGCGCCGTAGGCCTCGAGGGCCCACACCTCCATCTCGCCGAAGCGCTGGCCGCCGAACTGCGCCTTACCACCGAGCGGCTGCTGCGTGATCATCGAGTACGGACCCGTCGAACGGGCGTGGATCTTGTCGTCGACGAGGTGGTGCAGCTTGAGGATGTACATGTAGCCGACCGAGATGGGCATCGGGAACGGCTCACCCGTACGACCGTCGAACAGCTGCGCCTTGCCGGTGCCGTCGATGAGACGGACGCCGTCACGCGTCTTCGTCGAGGAGTCGAGGAGACCGATGATCTCCTCCTCCTTGACGCCGTCGAAGACCGGCGACGCGACGCGCTGGCCGGGCTCGGCCGAGCGGGCCTCGTCGGACAGCCGGGCGGCCCACTTCGGGGTGCCCTCGACGGACCAGCCGCGGGAGGCGACCCAGCCCAGGTGCGTCTCGAGGACCTGGCCGATGTTCATCCGGCTCGGGACACCGAGCGGGTTGAGGACGACGTCGACCGGGGTGCCGTCCGAGAGGAACGGCATGTCCTCGACCGGGAGGATCTTCGAGATGACGCCCTTGTTGCCGTGCCGGCCGGCGAGCTTGTCGCCGTCGGTGATCTTGCGCTTCTGGGCGACGTAGACCCGCACGAGCTGGTTGACGCCGGGCGGGAGCTCGTCGCCCTCCTCGCGGTCGAACACCTTGACGCCGATGACCGTGCCGGACTCGCCGTGCGGCACCTTGAGGGAGGTGTCGCGGACCTCGCGCGCCTTCTCGCCGAAGATCGCGCGGAGCAGGCGCTCCTCGGGGGTCAGCTCGGTCTCGCCCTTGGGCGTGACCTTGCCGACGAGGATGTCGCCGGGGACGACCTCGGCACCGATCCGGATGATGCCGCGCTCGTCGAGGTCGGCGAGGACGTCCTCGGCGACGTTCGGGATGTCGCGGGTGATCTCCTCCGGGCCGAGCTTGGTGTCCCGGGCGTCGACCTCGTGCTCCTCGATGTGGATCGAGGACAGGACGTCGTCCTGCACGAGGCGCTGCGACAGGATGATCGCGTCCTCGTAGTTGTGGCCCTCCCACGACATGAACGCGACGAGGAGGTTCTTGCCGAGCGCCATCTCGCCCATGTCGGTCGAGGGGCCGTCGGCGATGACGCCGCCGACCTCGAGGCGGTCGCCCTCGTCGACGAGCACGCGCTGGTTGTACGCGGTGCCCTGGTTCGACCGGCGGAACTTCGCGATCCGGTACGTCGTGTGCGTGCCGTCGTCGTTCATGACGGTGACGGCGTCGGCCGAGACCTCGGTGACGGCGCCGGCCTTGTCCGCGACGACGACGTCGCCGGCGTCGACCGCGGCACGGAACTCCATGCCGGTGCCGACGAGCGGCGTCTCCGCCATGACGAGCGGGACGGCCTGGCGCATCATGTTCGAGCCCATGAGTGCGCGGTTGGCGTCGTCGTGCTCGAGGAACGGGATCATCGCGGTCGCGACCGAGACCATCTGGCGCGCCGAGACGTCCATGTAGTCGACCCCGTCGGCCGGCCACAGCTCCATCTCGCCGCCCTTACGACGGACGAGCACGCGGTCCTCGGCGAAGTGCTGGTTCTCCGCGATCGGCGCGTTGGCCTGCGCGATGACGAACTCGTCCTCCTCGTCCGCGGTGAGGAAGTGGATGTCGTCCGTGACGACACCGTCGTTCACCTTGCGGTACGGGGTCTCGACGAACCCGAACGGGTTGATCCGCGCGTACGTCGACAGCGAGCCGATGAGACCGATGTTCGGGCCTTCCGGCGTCTCGATCGGGCACATCCGGCCGTAGTGCGACGGGTGCACGTCACGGACCTCGAAGCCGGCCCGCTCGCGCGAGAGGCCACCCGGGCCGAGCGCGGACAGGCGGCGCTTGTGGGTGAGCCCTGAGAGCGGGTTCGTCTGGTCCATGAACTGCGAGAGCTGGCTCGTCCCGAAGAACTCCTTGATGGAGGCCACGACGGGGCGGATGTTGATGAGCGTCTGCGGCGTGATCGCCTCGACGTCCTGGGTCGTCATCCGCTCGCGGACGACGCGCTCCATCCGGGACAGGCCCGTGCGGACCTGGTTCTGGATGAGCTCGCCGACGGTGCGCAGACGGCGGTTGCCGAAGTGGTCGATGTCGTCGACCTCGACGCGCGCCTCGAACGGCTCGCCGTTGCGGGTGCCCGGCATCGTCGTGGCGCCGGCGTGCAGCGACACGAGGAAGCGGATCGTCGCGACGACGTCCTCGATCGTCAGGGTGCCCTGCTCGAGACCCTGCTCCAGCCCCAGCTTCTTGTTGATCTTGTAGCGGCCGACCTTCGCGAGGTCGTAGCGCTTGGGGTTGAAGTAGAGGTTGTCGAGCAGCGTCTGCGCGGCCTCGCGGGTCGGCGGCTCGCCCGGACGCAGCTTGCGGTAGATGTCGAGGAGCGCCTCGTCCTGACCGGCGGTGTGGTCCTTCTCGAGCGTGGCGCGCATCGACTCGACGTCGCCGAACTCCTCGAGGATCTGCGCCTCGGTCCAGCCGAGAGCCTTGAGGAGGACCGTGACCGACTGCTTGCGCTTGCGGTCGATGCGGACACCGACCATGTCGCGCTTGTCGATCTCGAACTCGAGCCAGGCACCCCGCGACGGGATGATCTTGGACGTGTAGACGTCCTTGTCGCTCGTCTTGTCGGCGGTGCGCTCGAAGTACACGCCCGGCGAGCGGACGAGCTGGGAGACGACGACGCGCTCGGTGCCGTTGATGACGAAGGTGCCGCGGTCGGTCATGAGCGGGAAGTCGCCCATGAAGACCGTCTGGCTCTTGATCTCACCGGTGGTGGTGTTCATGAACTCGGCCGTCACGAAGAGCGGGGCCGAGTAGGTCATGTCCCGCTCCTTGCACTCGTCGATCGAGTACTTGGGCGGCTCGAAGCGGTGGTCCCGGAACGACAGGGACATGGATCCCGAGAAGTCCTCGATCGGGGAGATCTCCTCGAAGATCTCCTCCAGACCGGAGGTGGTCGGGACGTCCTGGCGGGAGCCGGCGAGAGCGGCCTCTACGCGGCCCCTCCACTTGTCGTTGCCGAGGAGCCAGTCGAAGCTCTCCGTCTGGAGAGCGAGGAGGTTCGGGACCTCCTGCGGTTCCCTGATCTTTGCGAACGAGATACGGCCTGCTGCTGTGCGGGCGATCGAGCCAAGAGCGGACGCGGTGCGCGAGGCGGCCAAGAGGGGTCCTTCCACGGGCCTGCGGGCGTTACGGGCGCGCGCCGAGTGCCCCATGGCTGATCCACGGGTAGGCACAGGGCGGGCGCAAAGCGGCAGACTACCGTGCGCGCGAAGAGATGTCCAGCCGCCACGCAGGAGTGACCTCCCGGGACCTCGCGAAGCCTCTCGCGGGTCTGACCGGGCACCTCCTGGGCCGCTGGAACCTGTGCTGCGAAGCCCCCCGACTGCAGCCGCCTCGTGCCTGCGACCTGCCGTGTGGAGCCACAACGAGGATGACTGGCCGTAGGCGGTGCGTCAAGAGAACTCGGCCCTCGGTCGCTGCGTGGCGTGTCACGCCGTCACCCGAACGGAGCAACGACCGCACGGGTACGGACCGTGATCGGGGGAGGCACGCGCCGGTGCCCGTGTCCAGCACCGACACGCCCCGGGACGCGGAACGGGCGGCCGGAGGACCGGCCGCCCGTTCGCGGGTGGTGCAGATGATGCAGACGGTGCAGGTGGTGCAGCGAGCGCGCCCCGGACGGGGCGCGGCCTCACTTGACGGAGACGGTGGCGCCGGCGCCCTCGAGGGCAGCCTTGGCCTTCTCCGCGGCGTCCTTGTTGACCTTCTCCAGGACCGGCTTCGGCGCGCCGTCGACGAGGTCCTTGGCCTCCTTGAGACCGAGGGACGTGAGCGTGCGCACCTCCTTGATGACCTGGATCTTCTTGTCGCCGGCAGCCTCGAGGATGACGTCGAACTCGTCCTGCTCGACGACCTCCTCGGCGGCGGCGCCGCCGCCGGCCACACCCGCGGCCGCGACGGCGACCGGAGCGGCGGCGGTGACCTCGAAGGTCTCCTCGAACTTCTTCACGAACTCGGAGAGCTCGATGAGGGTCATCTCCTTGAACGCGTCAAGGAGGTCGTCGGTGCTGAGCTTCGCCATGGTGGCGTGTCCTTCCCTTGTGGATCCGCGAGGCGAGGGCGCCCGCGGTGGTGGCGGGCGGTTCAGCCCTCGGTGGTCTCCGCGGCGGCCGGCTCGGCCTCAGCGGGTGCCTCGGTCTCGGCCGCGGCCTCGACCTCGGCGGGGGCGGCCTCGGCGACCGGGGCCGGCGTGCCGGCACCGCCCGCGAGGACGCTCGGGTCGCTCTCCGCCTTGAGACGGAGCGCGTCGATGGTCCGCGCCGCCTGCGACAGCGGGGCGGCGAACAGGTAGACGGCCTTGCTGAGCGACGCCTTCATGGCGCCCGCCATCTTGGCCAGCAGAACCTCGCGCGACTCGAGGTCGGCGAGCTTCTTCACCTCGTCGGCGGTCAGCGGCTTGCCGTCGAGGACACCGCCCTTGATGACGAGCGCGGGGAACGTCTTGGCGAAGTCGCGCAGACCCTTCGCCGTCTCCACCGGGTCACCGGTGACGAAGGCGATCGCGGTCGGGCCAGCAAGCTGGCCGTCGAACGCGGAGATGCCCACGTTCTTCGCGGCGATCTCGGTCAGCGTGTTCTTCACCACGGAGTACGTGGCGTTGCCACCGATGCTCTTGCGGAGCTGGGTGAGCTGCGCCACGGTCAGCCCGCGGTACTCGGTCAGCACAGCGGCGTTGGACTCACGGAACCGGTCCGTGATCTCAGCAACCGCGGCGGCCTTGTCGGGCCTCGCCATGGCTCTCCTTCCGTGCAGTGGTGCCGGTCTGCGCAGAAGGGCCCGGACATGCGGAACGCCCCGGCGCAGGCGCACGGGGCGTCGGTGGAGACGTGCCGACCCCGCCCTGACGGGCGGTCGCGGTACGTGCTGCACGAGCGTCTCGTTCACCTGCGCGGGCCGCCCGCGTGATGCGGGACCTTCGACCACCCTTGCGGGGTGGCGACCGGCGGTCTTCGGCAGCCTCCAGAGTACGGGACGCGCGACGGGCTACCAAATCGCCTCTCCCCCAGCACCTCCGCGCCCGCCCCGCCCACCGCTCATGCTCGCGGCAGGTACCCGTTCGCAGCGCCGAACCGGGACAAAGTGCGCCGAAGGCGGTACGCGCCGCGAGCATGAGCGGTGGACGGGCGCCGTAGCCTCGGGGCGTGCCGCGCCTGCTCGTCGTCCACCACACGCCCTCGCCCGTGACGCGCGCCCTCCTCGAGGAGGTGCTCGCCGGGGCCCGGCACCCCGACCTCGGCGGGGCGGTGGACGTCGTCGCCTCGCCTGCGCTGTCGACCGGGGCGGCGGACGTGCTCGCCGCCGACGGCTACCTGCTCGGGACGCCGGCGAACTTCGGCTACATGTCGGGGGCGCTCAAGCACTTCTTCGACACCGTCTACTACCCGTGCCTGGGCGCCGTCGCCGGCCGCCCGTACGGGCTCTGGGTGCACGGCAACGACGACGTCACGGGCGCCGTCCGGGCCGTCCGGTCGATCGCCGGCGGGCTGGGCTGGACGGCGGTCGCAGCGCCGCTGGAGGTCACCGGGCCGGTCGACACCGGCGTCCGGGAGGCCTGCCGCGACCTCGGCGGGACGCTCGCGGCGACGCTGCTGGACTGACCGGGGGCGGCGCCCCGGACGGCGCCAGGGCCCGCCGTCCGGGTGGACGGCGGGCCCTGGCGATTACCGCTGCGGTGAGGGGCGACGCGTCAGGCGTCGACGTCCTCGGCCTCGAGGTTGCGCGTGCGGTTCGGGTCGACCGGGATGCCCGGGCCCATCGTCGTCGCGATCGTGGCCTTGCGGAGGTACCGGCCCTTGGCCGCGGACGGCTTGAGCCGGAGCACCTCGTCGAGCGCGGCGGCGTAGTTCTGCAGGAGCGCCGTCTCGTCGAACGAGGTCTTGCCGATGATGAAGTGCAGGTTCGCGTGCTTGTCGACACGGAACTCGATCTTGCCGCCCTTGATCTCCTCGACCGCCTTGGCGACGTCCATGGTCACCGTGCCGGTCTTGGGGTTGGGCATGAGGCCGCGGGGGCCGAGCACCTTGCCGAGCCGGCCGACCTTGCCCATGAGGTCCGGGGTGGCGACGACGGCGTCGAAGTCGAGCCACCCACCCTGGATCTTCTCGAGCAGGTCGTCGGAGCCGACGTAGTCGGCGCCGGCGGCCTCGGCCTGCGCTGCACGGTCACCGGTGGCGAAGACCAGGACCCGGGCGGTCTTGCCGGTGCCGTGCGGGAGGTTGACGGTGCCACGGACCATCTGGTCGGCCTTGCGGGGGTCGACGCCGAGCCGGAACGCGACCTCCACGGTCGCGTCGTACTTCGTCGTCGAGGTCACCTTCGCGAGCCGGACGGCCTCGAGCGGGGCGTAGAGCTTGTCCGCGTCGATCTTCTCGGCGGCGGACCGGTAGGCCTTGCTGCGCTGCATTGCTGCTCCTCGGTACGTGGAGTCGTGGTCTCGTGGGCCGCGCGGGCCCTGCCACTGCGGATGGTGCTTCAGGTGCGGTGCATCGGGTGACGCGTCGGGGGTGGTGCTCAGCCCTCGACGGTGATGCCCATGGAGCGCGCGGTCCCGGCGATGATCTTCGACGCCTGGTCGAGGTCGTTCGCGTTGAGGTCCTCGAGCTTGGTCTGGGCGATCTCGCGGACCTGGGCGGCGGTGAGCTTGCCGACCTTGGTCTTGTGCGGCTCGCCGGAGCCCTTGGGGACGCCCGCGGCCTTCTTGATGAGCTCGGCGGCCGGCGGCGTCTTCGTGATGAAGGTGAAGGACCGGTCCTCGTAGACCGTGATCTCCACCGGGATGACGCTGCCGCGCGAGCCCTCGGTCTGGGCGTTGTACGCCTTGCAGAACTCCATGATGTTCACGCCGTGCTGACCCAGCGCGGGGCCGATCGGCGGCGCCGGCGTCGCCTGGCCGGCGTTGATCTGCAGCTTGATCAGAGCTGAGACCTTCTTCTTGGGGGGCATGTCCGGGTCCTTCTGTTCGGTGGTCTGCACGGTCGCGTGACCGTGCGGTTCGGCCCGTTACGGGCCAGCGGACGGCGTGGCCCGTCGTCCGCGAACTCGTGGGGTCAGAGCTTGGAGACGTCCGAGAACGACAGCTCGACCGGGGTCTCGCGACCGAAGATCGAGACGAGCACCTTGAGCTTCTGCTGGTCGGCGTTGATCTCGCTGATCGTCGCCGGCAGGGTCTCGAAGGGGCCCTCCATGACCGTGACGGTCTCGCCGACCTCGAAGTCGACGACCTTGATCTCGGCCTTCGCGGGCTTGGCGCCCTCGGCGGCCTGCAGCGACGGCGCGAGCATCGAGAAGACCTCGTCGAGGCTCAGCGGCACCGGCTGGTGGGTGTGGCCGACGAAGCCGGTGACGCCAGGGGTGTGCCGGACGGCGCCCCACGACTCGTCGGTGAGGTCCATGCGGACGAGCACGTAGCCGGGGATCCGGACCCGACGGACGAGCTTGCGCTGCCCGTTCTTGATCTCCGTGACCTCCTCCATCGGGACCTCGACCTGGAAGATGAAGTCCTCCATGTTGAGGCTGGAGGTCCGGTTCTCGAGGTTGGCCTTGACCCGGTTCTCGTAGCCCGCGTAGGAGTGGATCACGTACCAGTCGCCGGGGGCGCGCCGCAGCTGCGTCTTGAACTCGGCGACCGGGTCGACGACGTCGCCGTCCTCGTCCTCCGTCGCCTGGTCAGCTGCCTGGTCAGCTGCCTCGTCGGCGGCCTCGTCGGTCGGCTCGTCGGCGGCGGCCGCCACGGGCTCGTCGTCACCGGCGGGCTCGTCGTCGGACGCGTCGTCCTCGTCGTCGGAGCCGGCCGGGGTCGCGTCGGCGACCGGGGCGTCGTCCGCCTCGTCGGCCTGCGCGTCCTCGTCGGACGGCGCCGCGCCACGCTCGAAGTCCTCCCACGTGGGGGCGGCCTCGCCCGAGACCCCGGTCGTGCTGTCGAGGTCGTCGTCCACGTCGAGGTGGGGGCTCTGCTCGGACACCTGTCGTCCTACTTCCTTCGCCTGTCGGTCGTTGTGCGGATCTGGCTCCGGCTCACGCCGGGCCCGGTGTCAGCTCGACCCGCCGAAGACCCACAGGACGAGCTTGCCGAACCCGTAGTCCAGGACCGAGACGAAGCCCATGACGGCGCAGACGAAGACGAGGACCACCGCGGTGTAGGTGACCAGCTCGTTCCGGGTGGGCCGGACGACCTTCTTCAGCTCTGCGATGACCTGCCTCACGAAGAGGCCGAGACCGCCCCCACGCCGCCGGCTCTTCGTCGCGGGCGTTGTCGTCACGAGATCCACCTGATCATCGACTGTCGGTTCGGGCCCGTCGCGCCTGGTCCGGCGACCGGCGAGGGTCTCCGCACCGCTGAGCCACGGGTCGTTCTGATCGTTCGCAGGGCAGGAGGGACTCGAACCCCCAACCGCCGGTTTTGGAGACCGGAGCGCTGCCAGTTGCGCCACTGCCCTAGGAGATCGTGAGCCGCCCCGACGGGCCTGCGGGGCAGGCGCCATCATGGCGGTTCGCAACCACCGGTAAGCGACTATACGCAACCCGGCGGCCCCGGGTCGAACCGACCGCGTGGCGCGGGTGGTAAGGAGGGGCCGACCCGCCGCGGGACGACGGGGTATTGCGTGGCGAGCCGTCCCGCCCGCGGTGGAAGGATGGGCCCGTGACCGAACAGACCATCCCGCAGGCCCCTCCCGTCGCCGACGACGCCGACGCCCCCGCCCGGGTGTCCCGCCGGATCGGCTCGATCGCCGAGTCGGCGACGCTCGCCGTCGACGCCAAGGCCAAGGCGCTCAAGGCCGCCGGCCGGCCCGTGATCGGCTTCGGCGCCGGCGAGCCCGACTTCCCCACCCCCGGCTACGTCGTCGAGGCCGCCGTCGCCGCGTGCGCGCAGCCCGCCAACCACCGGTACACCCCCGCGGCCGGCCTGCCCGAGCTGCGGGCCGCCGTGGCCGCCAAGACCGCGCGCGACTCCGGCCTGTCGGTGACGCCCGAGCAGGTGCTCATCACCAACGGCGGCAAGCAGGCCGTCTACCAGGCGTTCGCGACGCTGGTCGACCCGGGCGACGAGGTGATCCTCCCCGCGCCGTACTGGACCACCTACCCCGAGGCCATCCGGCTCGCGGGCGGCGTCCCCGTCGAGGTCTTCGCCGGCGAGGACCAGGACTACCTCGTCACCGTCGAGCAGCTCGAGGCCGCGCGGACGCCGCGGACGAAGGCGCTGCTGTTCTGCTCGCCGTCCAACCCGACCGGCTCGGTGTACCCGGTCGAGGCGGTCCGCGCGATCGGCCGCTGGGCCGTCGAGCACGGTGTCTGGGTCATCACGGACGAGATCTACGAGCACCTCGTCTACGACGGCGTGCGCGCGGCGTCCATCGCCGTCGAGGTCCCCGAGCTCGCCGACACCTGCGTCGTCCTCAACGGGGTCGCCAAGACGTACGCGATGACCGGCTGGCGGGTGGGCTGGCTGATCGGTCCGAAGGACGTCGTCAAGGCGGCCACGAACCTGCAGTCGCACCTGTCGTCCAACGTCGCGAACGTCTCCCAGCGCGCCGCGCTGGCCGCCGTCTCGGGCGACCTGGCGGCCGTCGACGAGATGAAGGTGGCCTTCGACCGCCGCCGCCGGACGATGGTCCGGATGCTCAACGAGATCGACGGCGTCGTCTGCCCGACCCCGCAGGGCGCCTTCTACGTGTACCCGAGCGTCAAGGGCGTCCTCGGCCGGACGATCCGCGGGCGGACCCCGCAGACCTCCGCCGAGCTCGCGACCCTCATCCTCGAGGAGGCCGAGGTCGCGGTCGTCCCCGGCGAGGCGTTCGGCCCGAGCGGCTACGTGCGCCTGTCGTACGCGCTCGGCGACGAGGACCTCGCCGAGGGGGTCGGCCGGATCCAGCGGCTGCTCGCCGAGGCGCGCTGACGCCCGGCCGGGCGCACCGGGCCGGGCCGGTCGGGACGGTCGGGACGGGCGGGCGGGACGGCGGTACTAGCCCGAAGGTGCATCTGGCCGCTGCGGCCGTGGGCTGGCAGAACTGAGGGTGGCCGGGTGTCGTTCCGCACCCGGCCGCCCTGCCCGGCTCCCGGTGGAGGTCCGTCGCCCATGTCCCGCCCGCTCAACGCCCTCGGCTCGATCGCGTTCGTCGTCGTGGCGGCCGCGGTCGCCACGGGGGCCGTCTGGTCGGCGGCGCAGCCGCCGCCGCCGGAGCGGGTCGTCCGCGGGGACCGCAGCCTGCACCTGTCCGACGCGTCCCAGTCCGAGCCGTCGGACGACGACTCGCCCACGGCCCGGGCCACCCCGAGCGCGTCCCGCGACGACGACGGGGACGACGCCGGCGACGACAAGGGCGGTCACGGGAGCGACGACGGCGACGACGGCACCGAGGCCGGGGACGACAAGGGCGGGCTGCGCAAGAGCGGCTCCGGCGGCTCCGACGACACCCAGGCCGACGACAAGGGCGGCACCCGCTCCGGTTCGGGCAAGGGCAGCGACGACAGCAGCGACGACAGCAGCGACGACAAGGGCGGTTCGGGCAAGGGCGGCTCCGGCAAGGGCAGCGGCGGGCACGGCAGCGACGACTGACGGCACGGCCCGCGAGCGGCCGCGCCGCTGACGTCCGACCGCGTCCACCGGTCGGTGGACGGGCGGGCAGACGATCGGTCGTCGCGCGGCCGGCCCCCGGCGCGCAAGGCTGGGCGGCATGGCGACGACACCGGCGACCACCCCGGCCACGACCCCAGGACAGGCGCGGGACACCCACGCCGTCCGGGTGCGCGACCTGCGCAAGAGCTACGGCGACAAGCACGCCGTCGACGGCCTCGACCTCGACATCGAGCGGGGCGAGGTCTTCGCGCTCCTCGGCCCGAACGGCGCGGGCAAGACGACGACCGTCGAGATCCTCGAGGGCTACCGGCACCGCGACGGCGGCGAGGTCGAGGTCCTCGGCGCGGACCCGGCGTCCGCGGGGCGTACCTGGCGGTCCCGGATCGGGATCGTCCTGCAGACCTCGAACGAGAACGCCGAGCTGACCGTCGAGGAGATGGTCCGGCACTTCGCGCTCTACTACCCCGGATCCCGCGACCCCGACGAGGTCATCGCCGCGGTCGGCCTCGAGGAGAAGCGCAGGGCCCGGATGCGGGCGCTGTCCGGCGGCCAGCGCCGCCGCCTCGACGTCGCGCTCGGCATCGTCGGCAACCCCGAGCTGCTCTTCCTCGACGAGCCGACGACCGGCTTCGACCCGCAGGCCCGCCGCGACTTCTGGGACCTCGTGCGTTCCCTGCGCAGCGACGGCACGACGATCCTGCTGACGACGCACTACCTCGACGAGGCCGAGCAGCTCGCGGACCGGGTCGCGGTCATCGCCTCCGGGCGGATCGTCGCCCTCGACACCCCGGAGCGGCTCGGCGGCCGGATGGCGCACCGGGCCCGGGTCCGGTGGGAGGAGGACGGCGTCGTCCACGAGGAGTCGACGGACGCGCCGACCCCGCTCGTCGTCGAGCTCGCACGCCGCTTCGGCGGTGAGGTGCCGGGCCTGCAGGTCGTCCGGCCGAGCCTCGAGGACGTCTACCTGTCCCTGATCGGCGACGTCGAGGACGCCGCGGCCGAGCTCGCGAGGAGCACCCGATGACCACCCCGGCCACCACCCCGACGGGCGCCGCCACCGCCGCCCGCCCGCACGCCGCGCGCACGCCGTCCGTGCTGGGCCTCGGCGTCGCCCGGACCCGGATCGAGCTGCGCGAGTTCTTCCGCGAGCGCGACAGCATGGTCTTCACCTTCGCGTTCCCGGTGATCATGCTCTTCATCTTCGGGGCCGTCTTCTCCGGCGACATCGGCGGCGGGGTCTCGTTCACCCAGTACTTCACGGCCGGGATGATCGCCTCCGGCATCGCGCTGTCGAGCTTCCAGTCGCTCGCCATCGGGATCGCCGTGGAGCGCGACGACGGCGCCCTCAAGCGGCTGCGCGGGACGCCGATGCCACCGGCGGCGTACTTCCTCGGCAAGATCGGGCTCGTCCTCGTGACGAGCGTCGTGCAGACCGCGGTGCTGCTCGCCGTGGGCCGGGTCTTCTACGGGCTCGACCTGCCGACGTCCGGCGACCTGTGGCTGCGCTTCGCCTGGATCTTCGTGCTCGGGACGGCGGCCGGCACCGTCGTCGGGATCGCCTACTCGAGCGTCCCGCGGTCCTCCCGCAGCGCCGGCGCGGTCGTCAGCCCCGTCGTCATCGTGCTCCAGTTCATCTCCGGGGTGTTCTTCGTCTACAGCGAGCTGCCCGGGTGGATGCAGAACGTCGGGGCGGTGTTCCCGCTCAAGTGGCTCGCCCAGGGGATGCGGTCGGTGTTCCTGCCGGAGGGGTTCGCGTCCCAGGAGACGGGCGGTACGTGGGCGCTGGGGCAGACCGCGCTCGTGCTCGCCGCCTGGACGGTCGTCGGCCTGCTGCTCGCGCTGCGGACGTTCCGCTGGCAGCGCCGGGACGCCGGCTGAGGCGCGGCGCAGAATGGACCCCATGAGCACGCACGAGCACGTGTGGGACCGGTTCATGACCGGCTGGCACGTCGCGTTCGGGCTGTTCGTCGGGCTCGCCGCGATCTGGGTCACCTCGACGACCCACCTGACGCCGGCCGAACGGGTCGCGTGCTTCGCGCTGCTCGGGGTGCTCGCCGTCGCGTACGCGACGCTCGTGCTGCCGGCGAGCCAGGACGTCCGCCAGGGCCACCGCGGGACGGCGTACCTGCTCGTCGCCGTCGCCGTGACCGGGGTGGCCTGCGCGGTCGACGTCGCGATGACGATGCTGCTGTTCGTCGTCTTCTCGCACGTGTGGATGTTCACCGCCACCCGGTTCCGCGGCGCCGTGTTCGCGGCCCTGCTCACGGTGAGCGCGTCGGCGGGGCTCATGACGAACGCCGGCTGGTCGGCCGAGGTGGCCCGCGAGGTGGTCCCCCAGCTCGGGATCGCCCTCGGGTTCAGCCTGCTGCTCGGCTTCTGGGTGGCCCGCATCATCGACCAGTCCAAGGAGCGGGCCGACCTCATCACCCAGATCGAGGCCGCCCGGGCCGACCTCGCGCTCGCCGAGCAGGCCCGCGGCACCCTCGCCGAGCGCGAGCGGGTCGCCCGGGAGATCCACGACACGCTCGCCCAGGGCTTCACGAGCATCGTCATGCTCGCCCAGGGCGCGGCCGCGCGGCTGCCGCACGACCCGGACGGCGCGGCCGACCGGCTCGGGACGATCGAGGAGGTCGCCCGGGACAACCTCGCCGAGGCCCGGGCGCTCGTCGCGGCGCTGTCGCCGGTGGACCTCGACGGGCGGACCTTCGCCGACGCCGTCCGCCGCCTCGGCGAGCGGTTCGCCCGCGAGACCGGGCTCGTCGTCCGGGTCGAGGCGCCGGAGGCCGTGGCGCACCTGACCCGGGACGGCGAGGTCGTGCTGCTGCGCGCCGTCCAGGAGGCGCTGACGAACGTCCGCCGGCACTCCGGGGCACGCAGCGTCGTCCTGCGCCTCGTGCCGCAGGACGGCGACGTGCGGCTCGAGGTGACCGACGACGGGCAGGGCTTCACGCCGGGCGCCGCGGAGGGCTTCGGGCTCACCGGGATGCGTGGGCGGGTCGGCGAGGTCGGCGGCGACGTCGACGTCGCGAGCGCGCCGGGCGGCGGCACCCACCTGGTCGTCCGGGTGCCGCTCGTCGCCGCGGGCGGTGGGGCGTGATCCGGGTGCTCGTCGTCGACGACCACCCGGTGGTGCGCTCGGGCCTCGTCGGGCTGCTCGACGTCGAGACCGACCTCGAGGTCGTCGGGGAGGCCGGGGACGGCGCCGAGGCGGTCGCGCAGGTGGCCGCACTGGCCCCCGACGTCGTCCTCATGGACCTGCGGATGCCGACGATGGACGGTGCCGCGGCGACCGGGGCGATCCTCGCCGCGCACCCCGAGGTGCGGGTGCTCGTGCTCACGACGTACGACACGGACGCCGACATCGTCCGCGCGGTCGAGGCGGGGGCCACCGGCTACCTGCTCAAGGACACCCCGCGGGTGCAGCTCGTCGAGGCGGTCCGGTCGGCGGCGCGCGGCGAGACCGTGCTCGCCCCGGCCGTCGCGGCCCGGCTCGTGTCCCGGATGCGCGGCCCGGCGGCGGACCCGCTGACCCCGCGCGAGGTCGAGGTGCTCGCCGCGGTCGCCCAGGGGCTGTCGAACGCCGAGATCGGCCGGGTGCTGTTCATCGGCGAGGCGACCGTGAAGACGCACCTGCTGCGGGCGTTCACCAAGCTCGGGGTCGACGACCGCACCCGGGCCGTCACGGTCGCGATGGAGCGCGGGATCCTGCCGAGCCCGGGCGGCTGACGGCCGCTCCCCCGGCGTGCGGTCAGGCCGGGGCGCCGAGCCAGTCGTCGACGGCGGTCAGGAGGCGCTTGCGGACGTCGGCCGGCGCCCGGGAGGCCTCGATCGAGCTGCGGGCCAGGTGCGCCAGGCCGGCGTCGTCGAAGCCGTGGACGTCGCGGGCGGCCTCGTACTGCGCCGCGAGCCGCGGGCCGAACAGGAGCGGGTCGTCGGCGCCGAGGGCGAGGACGGCGCCGGCGTCGACGAGCGGGCGCAGCGGGACCTCGGCGAGCGTCGGGTAGACGCCGAGCGCGACGTTGCTCGCCGGGCACACCTCGAGGGCGATCCCGGCGTCGACGACGCGGGCCAGCACGTCCGGGTCCTCGCCGCTGCGCACGCCGTGGCCCAGGCGCGCGGGCCGCAGGTAGCGCAGGGTCGTGTCGACGTGGTCGGGGCCGAGCAGCTCGCCGCTGTGCGGCAGGCTCGCGAGCCCGGCCCGGGCGGCGATCCCGAAGGCGGCGGCGAACTCCTCGGTGGAGCCGCGTCGTTCGTCGTTGCTCAGCCCGAAGCCGACGACGTCCCCGGGGCCGTCGCCGGCGTACCGGGCGGCGAGCCGGGCGAGGGTGCGGGCGTCGAGGGGGTGCCGGATCCGGCTCGCGGCGACGACGACACCGACGCTGCAGCCGGTCGTCCGGCTCGCCTCCCGGGCGGCGTCGAGGACGATCTCGAGCGCGTTCGTGAGTCCGCCGACGTGCGGTGCGTAGGACGTCGGGTCGACCTGCATCTCGAGCCACCCGGAGCCCTCGGCGGCGTCGTCCTCCGCGGCCTCGACGACGATGCGGCGCATGTCGGCGGCGTCCCGGACGCAGTTGCGCGCGGCGTCGTACAGGCGCTGGAAGCGGAACCAGCCCCGCTCGTCCGGGGTGAGCCGGAGCAGGTGCTGCTCGCGCAGGCTCTCCGGCAGCCGGATGCGGTGCTTGGCGGCGAGGTCCTTGAGCGTGGACGGCCGCATGGAGCCGGTGAAGTGCAGATGGAGGTGGGCCTTGGGCAGCGACTCGATCGTGCGTGCGGTTCCCGTGCCCTCCATGAACGCAGTCTGCCAGCGTCCGGCGACGCTCCGCTCACCAACCCCGCCGTCCGGGCGAACGTCTCCCCCGCGATCGCCGTCCGTCTACCCGAAGGACACCCGGAAGCACCCGACGGGTAGAGCGGCGGCGGTCATGGTCAGGCGGAGACGCCGGGCCCCGCAGTGGACGCCGCGGTGCGCGTGCGCTTGGCGGGCGTGCGCTTGGCGGTGCGCTTGGCGGTGCGCTTGGCGGCCCGGTCGGCGGTCCGGTCGGCGGCCTTCGCCGCGCGCTTGGCCGTGCGCTCGACGGTGCGCCCGGCGGTGCGCTGCGCGGTGTCCAGCGCGTCGCCGACCGGCTCGGTCACGGCGCTGCGCTCGCTGCGCTTGGCGGCACTGCGCTTGGCGGCACCGCGCTTGGCGGCCGCGGACCGGCGGGCGGCCGCGCGCTCGGCCTCGGCCTGCTCCTGGGCCCGGTGCTCGGCGCGGGTGCGGGCGGCCTTGCGGGCCCGGCGGGAGGCCGACTCGCGGTCACGGCGGTCCTCGGCGGGCTCGAGCACGGGGACGGTCGGGACGACGTCCGACTCGACGGCCGCGAGCAGCGGGCGCGGGGCGCCGGCGACGCGGGTGAGGACGCGTGCGAGCCGCTCCGGCTCGGCGACCGTCACGGTCATCGACGGGTGGCGCAGCAGGCCGCCCGGGACGGCCGCGGCGACCGGCTCGCGGAAGGTGACGCACAGGCCCTGCGCCGTCGTCGTGCCGAACGTGACGCCGAGGTCGGCGAGCGAGACCCGGACCCCGTAGGCCTTGAGCGGGTTGTACGGCCCGGTCACGGTGACGTCCTCGACGTTGCTCAGCGCGGTGACGAGGCGCCACGGGCCGAACGAGACCTCGAGGTGCTCGTCACCGACCTCGACGCGCGCGGTGCCGGGCCGGACCCCGAGGAACCGCAGCGGCAGCGATAGGGGAAGGGCGAAGTCGAACTCGAAGTGCTCCATGGGTGTCCCGGTACCCACCGGGCTCCGCCTCACGCGCGGCGGGGGCCGGGTGTGAGCCGTCAGACACCGGGCCGGACTGGACGCCGGAGGACCGGACGCGGGAGCCCCGGACGCGCGGGCCCCGGACGACGAGGGCCCGGACGACGACGAGCCCGAGCAGGGCGACCGGCGCCAGGTCCGCGAGGACCAGGCCGTGGCCCGGCGTGAAGGAGACGAGCACCGGCCCCTCGAAGGCGTGGTTGGCGCGGCCGAAGACGAAGGCCGCGGCGAGGAACCCGACGACGGGCAGCGGACGGGGCCGCAGCGCCGCCCAGAGCGCCGCGACGACCATGAGCCCGGCGAGCCCGGCCTGCACCCGCGGCGCGAGCGTGCCGAGGGCGTCGTCGACGACCATCGCGTAGAGGGCGTCGAGGCCCGGCCGGTCCATGTCCTGGTCCTCGGCAGCCGGGGGTGCGGGGTTGACCCCCGCGCCCGGCCCGGCGGCCCGGGTACGGCCGCTACAGCACGCAGCCGACGAGGACCGGCTCCGGCACGAGGGTGACGCCGAACGCCGTCCGGACGCCGTCGCGCACCTCGCGGGCGAGCGCCAGGACGTCCGCCGCCCGGGCCGTGCCGCGGTTGGTCAGCGCGAGGGTGTGCTTCGTCGAGAGCGACGCGGGGCCGGGCAGGCCGTGGCCGCGGGCGAACCCGGCGTGCTCGATGAGCCACGCGGCGCTCGTCTTGACCCGGCCGTCCGGCATCGGCCAGCGCGGGGCGCCCTCGGGCAGCGCGGCGGCCGCGGCGACGTCGAGGACGGGGTTGGTGAAGAAGGAGCCGGCGCTCCACGTGTCGTGGTCGGCGGCGTCCAGGACCATGCCCTTGCCGCGGCGCAGGCCCAGCACCGCCTCCCGGACCGCCGCCGTCGGGGCCCGGCCGCCCGGTTCGACGCCGAGCGTGCGGGCGAGCTCGGCGTACCGGACCGGGCCGGACAGGTCGGCGATGACCAGCTGGAACGTCACCTCGAGGACGACGTAGCGCGGGCCGCCACGGAACCGCTCCTCCTTGAGCCGCGACGTCCGGTAGCCGAACTCGAGGTCGGCGTTGGCCATGGTGACGACGCGGCGGTCCTGCCGGTCCCAGGTGCGGACGGTGGCGACGGTCTCCGCGACGTCCTGGCCGTAGGCGCCGACGTTCTGCAGCGGCGTGGCGCCGGTCGAGCCGGGGATGCCGGACAGCGCCTCGACGCCGGCCCAGCCGCGCGCCACCGTGAGGGCGACCAGGTCGTCCCACGGCTCGCCCGCGGCCACGCGCAGCGAGACGCCGCCGCAGCGGTCGGCCGCGTCGACGTCCACCCCGCGGGTGCCGACCCGCACGACGGTGCCGTCGAAGCCGTCGTCCCCGACGAGCAGGTTCGACCCGCCGCCGAGGACGAGCACCGGCTCGCCGGCGGCGTCGCACGAGCTCACCGCCTCGATGAGGGCGTCCGTCGTCGTCGCGTGCAGGAGGGTCCGCGCCGGGCCCCCGACGCGCAGGGTGGTCAGATCCGCCAGCGCGAGGGCCTGCCCGGGAACCCCGGGCGACGACGTGGCCGCTGAGGTCTCGGTCACGACCTCGACCCTAACCCTCCGTCACTCCGACGGCGCCAGGGGGCGCGCCGAACCGGCGGCGAGGAGGGACAGCGCGACGGCGACGGCGACCCCGGACAGCGCCGGGACGACCCCGAACCGGTCGCCGAGCAGCCCGAGGAACGGCGGCCCGGCGAGGAAGGCGGTGTAGCCGACGGTCGCGACGACGCTGACCCGGGCCGCGGCCCGGACCGGGTCGTCCGCGGCCGCGCTCATCCCGACCGGGAAGCCGAGCGCGGCGCCCCAGCCCCACAGCAGGGTGCCGAGGGCGGCGACGGCGAGCGGGACGGCGAGCGGGACGTCCCCGACGAGCCGGGAGCCGAGGATGAAGACCGAGACCCCGACGAGGACGGCGAGCGCGCCGGCCCGCAGCGCCGCGACCCGCCCGACCCGGCGCAGGAACCACGGGCCGGTGAACCGGGCGAGCGTCATGGCGGCGACGAAGCAGCCGTAGCCGGCCGCGCCGATGCCGTCGTCGACCGAGTAGCCGTCGACCATGCCGACGGCGATCCAGTCGTTGGCGGAGCCCTCGGACATCCCCATCCCGAGGACCATGAGGCCGAGCAGCAGGGTGCGCGGCTCGGTCCAGGCAGCGAGCGCGCCGGAGCCGCGCCGCTCGGTGCGGGGCTCGTCCGGGGCGGCCGCCGTCCGGACGTGGTCGCCCGGCAGGAACGCCCGAGTGCAGGCGTACGCGGCGCCGAGCACGGCGAGCGCGACGAGCGGCAGGTGGACCGCGACCGGCACGTCGAACCCGGCCATGACGGCGCCCAGCCCGGCGCCGCCCACGGTGCCGAGACTGAACGCGGCGTGGAACCGGGGCATGATCTCGACACCGAGGCGGCGCTCCACCTCGGCGCCCTCGACGTTCATCGCGACGTCCCACAGGCCGTTGCCGAGCCCGACGAGGAAGAGCACGGGGACGAGCACGAGCACCGTCGGGGCGAGGCCGACCCCGAGGACCCCGAGGGTGCAGACGACGGACGCCGCCGCGACCGTGCGGGCCGGACCGAGCCGGTGCACGACGGGCCCGGACAGCGGCAGCCCGGCCATCGCCCCGACGGAGACCGCGAGCAGCACGAACCCGATCCCGCTCGGGCTCAGGTCCAGGGCGTCCCGGATCGCCGGGAGCCGGGACGCCCACGTGGAGAGCAGGCAGCCGTTGACGCCGAAGACCCAGTAGGTGGCGGTCCGGGCGCGGCGGGCGCGCAGGTCGGCGGCCGCCCCGGCGGCGAGGACGTCGTCGTGCACGGGCGGGGAGCTCCTCGGGTCGGGCCGGTCGCGGTGCTCCGCGGCCGTTCGGGCTGGGCGGCCGGCCAGGTCGTGCGGCCGGTCAGGGCAGGCGGACGACCGCCTGGGCCCGGCCGAGCACCTTGGACCCGTCGCACGTCGCCGTGAGGTCGACGCGGACGGTGCGGGCCTCCTCGTCCTTGGTGGCGACGACGCCGGACACGACGACCGTGGCGCCCGCGCCGTCGTCCGGCACGGGGACCATGTTCGTGAACCGGACGCCGTACTCGACGACCGCGCCCGGGTCGCCGGCCCAGTCGGTGACGAGGCGGCCGGCCGTGGCCATCGTCAGCATGCCGTGGGCGATGACGTTCGGCAGGCCGACGGACGTCGCGACGCGCTCGTTCCAGTGGATGACGTTGAAGTCCCCGCTCGCGCCCGCGTACTTGACGAGGTCGAGCCGCTGCAGCGTGAAGGACCGCTCGGCGACGGTGTCGCCGACGGCGACGGTGTCGAAGGAGGGCCGGGTCGTGGTGGTGCCGGTCATGTCACTCGCCCCCTCGGACGACGATG
This sequence comes from Kineosporia sp. R_H_3, assembly GCF_002198675.1. Lineage (GTDB taxonomy): Bacteria > Actinomycetota > Actinomycetes > Actinomycetales > Kineosporiaceae > R-H-3. The sequence continues at coordinate 54,827 of NZ_MWLL01000184.1, forward strand.
GTGGACGTCACGGTGCTCACGGGCTCGCCCGCCCGCGTCGCGATCTCGGACCGGGTGGACACCATCGAGTGGCCGCCGGCGGAGCGCACGGAGTCGACGTACGAGGTCGTCACGAGGACGTCCCCGACGGTGATCGGGCGGCGGTGGACGAACTTCTCCTCGCCGTGGACGACCCGCGAGTAGTCGATCCCGGCCTCGGGGTCACGGATGACCCGGGCCTCGCTGCGCTGGGCGATGACGACCGCGAACGTCGGCGGGGCGATGACGTCCGGGTGGCCGAGCGCGCGGGCGGCGTCACCGTCGAAGTGCGCCGGGTCGGTGCTGCCGATGGCCGTGGCGAACTCGGCGATCTTCTCGCGGCTCACCTCGTACACGGACTCGGGCGGGTACTCCCGCCCCACGATGTCCGGGTTCACAGCCATCCGGGCCTCCTCGTCACGATCGTTCGTCCGGCCGGGGCGTCCGCGGCCGTCGGTGCCTGGGCAACCTATCGACCCGGCGGGCAAAGCACGACGGCCGCCCCGAGGGGCGGCCGTCGTCGGAGTGCGGGTGCCGGAACGTCAGCGGGTCTCGCGGTGCGCCGTGTGCTTCGTGCAGCGCGGGCAGAACTTCGCGAGCTCCATGCGGTCGGGGTCGTTGCGGCGGTTCTTCTTCGTGATGTAGTTCCGCTCCTTGCACTCCGTGCAGGCCATGGTGATCTTGGGGCGGACATCCTGGGACTTGCTGGCCACGGTCGTGCCTCTCTGGAGTCAAGCGAGAATCAGCGGAAGGTCGTCGTGAAGCGCACGCGAGGGACAAGCCTACGCGACGACCAGGTGTCGGTCGAACCGCGGGCCGGACCCGTGTGGTAGCGGAGGCGGGACTTGAACCCACGACACAGCGATTATGAGCCGCTTGCTCTACCAACTGAGCTACTCCGCCGGGATCGCAAGCACCCGGCGGACCAGGTCTTGCGACGAGAGCCCCAATAGGGAATCGAACCCTAGACCTTCTCCTTACCATGGAGACGCTCTGCCGACTGAGCTATTGGGGCCGGCTGCACCGCCCGGCACGCCGGGCGACGATCGCCTACGGTACACGGCCACCGGGCCCGGCGAGAAATCGCATTACGGGCCCTCGCAGGCGTTGGCGAGGGCGACCCTCCTGGCGGCCTCCGGCCCGGGCTCGTCGTTGTCCACGAGGACGACCTCGTCGGCGTCCTCCGCGTGCACGAGCGCTGCGAGCCGCTCCTCGGGGACGTCGTGGACGCCGAGCCCCGCGACGCTCATGACGACGATCCTGCGCATGACGGTCGCCCCGCTCCGCGGCCGCCGCTCGAGGCGGGGGCGCCGGGCGGCGTCCCGACGGCCGCGGTCCCATCGCACCCCGGCGGCCGAGGCCGGGCCAGAGCCGTATGTCCTGCGCCCCGGTCCCCCGCCGCGGGCGCCACGGCCGCGAAGCAGGAAAACGATCTCCGGGTACAGCGGGTCGACGGCGGCACCGATCACCAAGGGGTGAACACCTCGGGTCGTCGCTCGCTGCGCCGCGCGCTCACGGTGCGGATCGTCGCCGTCGCCCTGGCCGCGGTCTGCACCGCCGTCCTGCTCCTCGCCGTCCAGGTGCAGCACGAGGCGGACCAGCAGGCCGCGGCCGCGGCCCGGTCCCAGGCCGTGCGGTCGGCGCAGCAGCTGACGGCGCTGTTCGGCGCCTGGCGGGACAACCTGCTCGTCGCCGCGTCGGACGCCTCGCTCACCGACTGGTACACCCGTCCGCAGGACCGGGCCGCGTTGCGCGGCCGGATCGAGGCGACCCTCGTCCGGCTGCACGAGGTGTACCCGGCGCTCATCGACGAGGCCTGCTACATCGACGGCGAGGGGCCGGAGCTGGCCCGGCAGGTGCGCGGCGGCGTGGCGCTGCTCGGCGACCTGTCCCCCGACGAGTCCGCGGCGCCGTTCTCCGCCCCGACGCTGCGGCTCGAGCCGGGCACCGTCTGGCAGAACGCCCCGTACGTCTCCGTGGACAGCGGCCGCTGGGTCGTCTCGAACTCGACCCCGGTCGCCGTCGACGGCCGCAACCGCGCGCTCCTGCACTTCGAGGCGAACCTGGACGCCGTCCGCACCGAGCTCGCGCACGCGGCGGCCCCGGGGATGCGGGTGCGCGTCGTCGACGTCGGCACCGGGGACGTCGTCGCGGACACCGGGTCGGCCGCGGCGATCACGGACGCGCCGTTCCGGCGGGACGCCGGGTGGGCGGGCGCCGGCCCGGTCCGCGCGGCGCAGGTCGTCGACCTCGGGGCGACGAACGCGAACCGGTGGCGGCTCGAGGTCTCCGCACCGGCCCCGCGGCCGTTCACCGGTGCGCTCGTCGCGGTCGTGCTCGCCGCGGTCGCCGTGGCGGCCGTCGTCATCGCGCTCGTCTCGCGCCGGCTCGCGGGCGGCATCGCCGTCCCCGTCGAGGCCGTGACGCTCGTCGCCGAGTCGCTCGCGGGCGGCCGGCTCGACCTGCGGGCGCCGGTCTCGCGGGCCGACGAGATCGGCCGGATGGCGCAGGCCGTCAACGACGCCATCGAGGCGACGGCCGCCCACCGGGAGGCGATCGACCGCGCGCACGCCGAACGGGCCGAGCAGCTGCGCGACAGCCACCGCCGCCAGGAGCAGTCGAGCCGGCAGATGCGGGCCCGCGCGCAGGCGGTCATCGACGAGACGTCCGAGGCGGTCGTCGCAGAGCTGGAACGCGTCGTCCAGCAGGTCGAGGAGGTCAGGTCGGGTGCGGGGAGCATCGACCGGCGGGTGGCCCGGACCGGTGAGGTGACCCGGACCCTCGTCGCCCAGGCTGGCACCGCCGACGAGGTGGTCGGGTCGCTCGGCCAGAGCCTGCGCCGGGTCGGCGGGATCGCCGACCTCATCGCCGGCATCGCGTCCCAGACGAACCTCCTGGCGCTCAACGCGACAATCGAGAGCGCGCGGGCCGGGGCGGCCGGGCTGTCGTTCGCGATCGTCGCGCGCGAGGTCAAGGAGCTCGCCGCGAGCACCGCGACGTCGACCGGCGAGATCTCGGCGACGATCGGCGAGCTCGAGGCCGGGGCGGCCGCGGTGGCCCGCGCGATCGAGGTCATGGCCGACAACGTCACGGGGATCGACGCGGCCTCCGGGGACGTCACCGCGCTCACCGCGCGGCAGCAGGAGGCGGTGGAACGGCTCGCCACGGGCGTCCGGGACGCGATCGACCGCATCCGGACGATGTCGAGCCTGACGCAGGGGCTCGAGCGCCGGGCCGCGGACCGGGTGCCGGTGACGACGCCGGCCGTCGTCCACGTCGGCGGGAGGGCGTACGAGACGGTCGTGACCGACATCAGCGAGCAGGGCACGCGGCTGCGGCAGCCGGCCGGCACGTCGCTCGCCGCCGGGCAGGGCCTGCGGCTGGACCTCGTGCTCGACACCGGGACCTGGACGGTCGGCGCGCGGGTCGTCCGCACGTCGGGCGGCGGGCAGGACGCCGGCCTGGAGTACACCGACGTCCCCGCCGACGCGCAGCGGGCGCTCGCCGACTACCTGGCCGCCTACCGCTCCGCGTGACCGGGGTCAGGCCGGGGCGGTCACCGAGTACGTCACCGAGAACTCGCCGCTGTTGTCCGAGCGCTTGAGGTCGTTGACCGTGAACGCGACGGTGCCGCCGGAGGCCGCCGTGAACGACCTCGAGCCCCCGGCGAGCGACCAGCCCCCGGTGCCGACGCGCACGAGGAGCGCACCGATCGGTGCGCCCGGCAGCACCGCCTCGGTGGCGTCGTACAGGGGCGGGCAGGACCCGGCACCGCCGGTCACCGAGCGGGCGCCGGACGGCGCGAACTCGTTCTGCCCGGTGCACGAGTCGACGGCGAAGTAGCCGCCGACGACCGACCCGCCGGCCCGGACGCTCACCGTGCTGCCGGCGGAGACGGCCACGCCGGCGACGACCTCCTTGGCCGCGGCGACGGACGTCGAGTACGACCGGGTCGTCGCCGCGGGCTTCGTCGTGGTGGTCGTCGTGCGGGCGGTCGTGGTCGTCGTGCGGGCGGGTGTCGTGCGGGTCGGCGAGGAGGTCGCGGTCCGGGCGCGCGTCGCGGACGCGGGCCGGGCCGAGGTCGCCGGGCCCGTCGTCGGCGCGCTCGTCGTCGCGGTCGGGGACACCGTCGGCCCGGTGGTCGTGGCGCTCGCGGGACCGGACGTCGTGACGGGCAGGGACGTCGTCGGGCCGCCGACGGGCAGGGCCGCCGGGGCGATGGGCGCCGGCGCACCCGAGGCCGCCGCGGAGGCCGGGGCGTCCCCCGCGGGGCGCAGGAGCGTGACGGCGGTGCTGGCGCCGACGAGCGCGAGCAGGGCGGCAGCGGCCGCGGCGAAGCGGGCGGTGCCGACCCG
>NZ_MWLL01000185.1 GCF_002198675.1 Kineosporia sp. R_H_3
GTCGCCCCCGGTGCGCCGCAGCAGCAGGGCGGCGGGGCTCCCGGGAGCGCCCGGTGACGCACAGCCGCGCGCCCCGGGTCCGGCCGCGCCCGGAGATCTTCGGCGACCTCTACACGGCCCTGCTCGGCGAGGAGGCGACGTCCTCGACGGACGCGCACGGCACCCCGGTCGTCGACGTCCCGCTCGAGCGCTGGGTCGAGGCCGCCCGGTACGCCCACGACGACCTCGGCATGACGTTCCTCGACTGGCTGTCGGCGGTCGACCGGCCGGACGGCGACCCGCCCGGCGTCGAGATCGTCCTGCACGTCGTCGACCCGAGCCCGTGGACGTCCGAGGGCCAGCCCCGGGTGCGCCGGATGCTGCTGCGCACCGGCGTGCCGGACGCCGAGCCCGAGCTGCCGAGCCTGACGTCGGTGTGGCCCGGGGTCGCGTGGCACGAGCGCGAGACGTACGAGATGTTCGGGATCGTCTTCGACGGCTTCGACGACGGCTCCGGGCTCGGCCTGCGCCCGCTGCTGCTGCCCGAGGGCTTCGAGGGCACGCCGCTGCGCAAGTCGTTCGTCCTCGCGGCGCGCGCCGTGAAGACGTGGCCGGGCGCCAAGGAGCCGGGGGAGTCGGACAGCCACTCCGCCCCGAGCCGGCGCAAGACCCTGCCGCCGGGCGTCCCCGACCCCGCGACGTGGGGCCCGCGCCGTCCGGGCGAGCCGCTGCCGGAGCCGGAGGCCGCACCGGCCCGCCCGGCGCGCACGCCGCGCGCCGCCCGCCCGCCGCGGGAGGCCACCGATGGCTGAGGTGCTCGACGTCCTCCTGCGCGCAGTCCTCGTCGTCGGGGCGTTCCTCGTGCTGCCGCTCGTCATCGGGCAGACCGAGCACAAGGTCATGGCGCACATGCAGGGCCGGCTCGGCCCGATGTACGCCGGCGGCTTCCACGGCTGGGCCCAGCTCGTCGCGGACGGCGTGAAGTTCGCGCAGAAGGAGTCGGTGACGCCGGGGGCCGCCGACGGCCCGGTCTTCCGGATCGCGCCCGCCGTCGCGCTCGTGCCCTACCTCGTCGCGCTGTCCGTCATCCCGCTCTCGCCGACGCTCGTCGCGGCCGACATCGACGCCGCCCTGCTCTTCGTGCTCGCCGCGAGCGCCGTGGGCGTCCTCGGGACGCTCATGGGCGGCTGGTCGAGCGCGAACAAGTACGCGCTCATCGGTGCGCTGCGGGCGTCCGCCCAGCTCCTCGCGTACGAGCTGCCGCTCGTGCTCGCGGCGAGCAGCTTCGCGATGGCCGCCGGGACGCTCTCGATCGTCGGCATCGGCGAGGCGTGGAGCCCGTGGTGGCTCGTCTGGCAGGCACCGGCGGCGTTCGTGCTCTTCCTCGCCGGGGTGGCCGAGCTGCAGCGGCCGCCGTTCGACATGCCCGTCGCGGACTCCGAGATCGTCGCGGGGCCGTGGACGGAGTACACCGGCCTGCGGTTCGCCCTGTTCCTCCTCGCCGAGTACGCGGGCATCCTCGTCATCAGCGCGCTGACCGCCGTCCTCTACCTCGGCGGCTGGAACGGCCCGTGGGCCGGCACCCTCGGCCCGGTCTGGATGCTCGTCAAGACGTTCCTCGTCGCCGTCGTCGTCATCTGGTTCCGGGTGACCTTCCCCCGGCTCCGCGAGGACCAGCTCCAGCGCCTCGCCTGGGGTGTCCTCGTCCCCACGGCCCTCGTGCAGCTCGCCCTGACCGCGGTCGTCGTCGTCGCGTTCTGAGCGCACCCGCCCACCGGCGATGCTCGCGGTCGGTACCGTTCCGCGGCCCCGGAGAGCCGGTTTCCGGTACCTGCCGCGAGCATGAGCGGGTGGGCGGGGGCGGTCAGAACGCCTTGAGGGCTGCTACGGCGAGGCCGCCGAGGGTCTCGAGGTGGTAGCCGCCCTCCTGGACGACGACCGTCGGCAGGTCGAGCGCGGCGACGAGCGCGCCGGCCCGGGCGTACCCGTCGGCGGTCACCTCGAGCGGGCTCTCCGGGTCGTGCGCGGCCGCGTCGAGGCCGAGGGAGAGGACGACGGCGTCGGCGTCGAAGCGCAGCGCCGCCTCGACGAGCAGCCGGACGGCCATGAGCCAGCCCTCGTCGTCCGTGCCGGGCGGCAGCGGCACGTTGACGGTCGCCCCGGCGCCGGCCCCGGTGCCGCGCTCGTCGCCGTACCCGAGCACGTGCGGGAACCAGCCCGCGCCGGGGTCGACGTGGACGGAGGCGTAGAGGACGTCGGCGCGCTCCCAGAAGACCGCCTGCGTGCCGTTGCCGTGGTGCGCGTCGACGTCGAGGACGGCGACCCGCATCCCCGCGTGGGTGAACGCCTGCGCGGCGACGGCGGCGTTGTTGAGGTAGCACGAGCCGCCGAACCCGGCCGGGGCGGCGTGGTGCCCGGGCGGGCGGGTCAGGGCGTACGCGCTGCGCGTCGGACCGGTCGGCGAGAGGACGAGGTCGACGGCGGTGAGCGTGGCGTCGACGGCGCCGCGGGCGGCCTCCCAGGTGCCGGGGCCGACGACGGTCATCGTGTCGTAGCACCAGACGCCGGCCCGGGCGTGCGTCGCGGCCGGGTACCGCCAGGGCATGCCGGACGTCATGAAGGGCGTCGGGAAGACGTACGGGACGACCCGGTCCGAGCCGACGGCCGCCGCGTACGGCCCGGCCTCCCACGCGTCCCACGCCGTCCGCAGCCAGTCGACGAGGCCGGCCTCGTGCACCTCGAGGAGGACGTCGTCCGGGTGCGCGACCGCGCCGACCTCGGGGTGGCCGGCCGCGGCCAGCGCCTCCCGCAGCACGGTCGCCCGCGCGGGCACCTCGGTGCCGTCGGTGCGCACGCCGACCCACACCTCGTCGCGCGGGTCGTGCCGGAGAACCTCGTCGGACCACACCACGGGCATCACGCGGGCCATGGTGGCAGATCGGGCGCGCGCCCTATGCTCCGCTCGTGGTCGCACGCTTCGCTGACCTGCTGGTCAGGACCGGGACCGACATCGGGCTGCTGCCCAGCGGACCCACGCGCTCGGTGCACGACGTCCCCGGGGTCGGCCTGGGGCACGCGACCTTCACCCTCGACGGGCCGGCGCCGCCGCACGGCCCGGGCACGGTGCGCACCGGCGTCAGCGTGCTCCACCTGCCCGGTGACCTCTTCGGCTCCCCGGTGCCCGCCGGCGGTGCGGTGCTCAACGGCGCGGGGGAGTGCACGGGCTTCGTCACGGTGACCGAGTGGGGCCGGGTCGAGACGCCGGTCTTCCTCACGTCGACGATGGCGGTCGGGCGGGTCTACGACGCCGCGTGCCTGCTCCTCGCCGAGCAGGACGAGCGGGTCGGGAGCGACGACGTCGTCATCCCGGTGGTCGCCGAGTGCGACGACTCCGGGCTCTCCGACCCGCGCCGGTTCCGCCCGGCCGACGAGGACGTCGCCCGCGCCTGGAACGCGGCCAGGGCGGGCGCGGACTCGGGGGCACCACCCGACGAGGGCTGCGTCGGCGCCGGCACCGGCATGGAGTGCCTGGGCTTCAAGGGCGGCGTCGGGACGGCGTCCCGGCTGCTCCCCGACGGCCACGTGCTCGGGGCCGTCGTCCTGACGAACTTCGGCAGCCGGGAGCGGCTCACGGTCTGCGGCGTGCCGGTCGGGCGGCTGCTGCCGGACGGCGTCCTCGACGGCGTCCCGGACGGCGCGCAGCACCTCGACCGCGGGGACCGGGGCTCGTGCATCGTCGTCCTCGTGACCGACGGCCCGCTCGACGCGCACGCCTGCGGGCGGCTCGCGCGCCGGGCCGGGATGGGCCTGGCCCGCACCGGCTCCGTCGCGACGCACGGCTCGGGCGAGATCTTCCTCGCGCTCGCGACCGGCCTGCGGGGCGACCGGGTCCGGACGGCGGAGCGGCCGCCGGTCTTCGGCCGCGACCTCGACCCGTACTTCGCCGCGGCCGTCGAGGCGACCGAGGAGGCCGTCCTCACGGCGCTGCTCGCCGCGACGACGACGACCGGCCGCGACGGCCGGAGGGTCGAGGCGCTCCCGCTCGAGGCGGTGGCGGACCTCGTGCGGCGGGCGTCGCAGCCGTGACGGGGACCCACGAGCAGGTCCGGATCCCGTTGCCGGACGGCGGTTTCCTCGCGACCTCGCTCTACCTCCCGGCCGCCGCCGGCCGCGGCGAGCGGGTCCCGGTGCTCCTCGAGGCGCTGCCGTACCGCAAGGACGACCTCACGTCGTCCTACCGCCCGGAGTACGTGCGGTTCCGGGACGAGCACGGCTACGCGGTCGCGCGGGTCGACCTGCGCGGCACCGGCTCCAGCCCGGGCGTCGCCCTCGACGAGTACCACCCGACCGAGCAGGCGGACCTGCACGTCGCGATCGGCTGGCTCGCGGCGCAGCCGTGGTCCACCGGGGCCGTCGGCATGTTCGGCACGTCGTGGAGCGGGTTCAACGCCCTCCAGCTCGCCTGCGAGCGGCCGCCCGCGCTGCGCGCCGTCGTCGCCTCCTACGCGACCGACGACCGCTGGACGGACGACGTGCACTGGATGGGCGGCGCGCTGCGGCTGCTCGACCAGGTCGACTACCCGCTCTACATGGTGGCGATGAACGCGCTGCCGCCGGTGCCCGAGGTCTTCGGCGACGGCTGGCGCGAGGAGTGGCACCGGCGCGTCGAGGAGACGCCGCCGTGGCTGCTGCGCTGGCTCACGGAGCAGACCGACGGGCCGTACTGGCGGCACGGCAGCGTCCGGGACCGGTCGTTCGGACCGGCCCGCGGCCCGTCGCCGGGCGGGTACGGCCGGATCACGTGCCCGGTGCTCGTCGTCGCCGGGTGGGCGGACGGCTACCGCGACAACACCTTCCGCACGTTCCGTGCGCTGCACGACGCGGGGACACCGGTCCACGTGCTCGCCGGTCCGTGGAGCCACATGGCGCCCTCGACGTCGGTGCCGGGGCCGTGCGTCGACCACGTCGCGGTCATGGCGCGGTGGTGGGACCGCTGGCTGCGGGACGCGCCGAACGGGGTGGACGCCGAGCCGCCCGTCACGGTCTTCGTCCGCTCCTACGCCCCGCCGGAGCCGGACGCCGTGCGCTGGCCGGGCCGCTGGGAGGCCTACGACCGGGCCGGTCTGGACGCCGTCCGCGACGTCGTCGTCCCGCTCGCCGGCCTCCCGCTCAGCGGCGCGAGACCCGTTGCGCCGCAGGACGTCCCGCCGGGTGCGACCGGGCCGGTCGTCGCCCACGACGCGGCGCTCGACGTCGGGGCGGCGGCCTGGAACTCGTGCGCCGCGTCGCTGCCCTGGGGGCAGCCGCTCGACCAGCGCGAGGACGAGGCGCGCTCGCTGTGCGCCGACGTCGACCTGCCGGCGGGCACCGTCGTCCTCGGCCACCCGCTCGTCCGTCTGCGGGTGCTGCCGGCCGTGCCACGCACCCACGTCAGCGCGAAGCTCTCGCTCGTGCCCGTCGGCGGCGGCCCGAGCCTGCTCGTGGCCCGCGGGCTGCTCGACCTCGCCTACCGCGACGGCGACGGGACGGCGCCGCGCGCACTCGAGCCGGGGGAGTGGGTCGACGTCGAGGTCGAGGTCGAGGCGACCGCGTTCGAGGTGACGCCCGGGCACCAGCTGCGGCTCGCCCTCGCCGCCGCGGACTGGCCGAACACCGTTGCCCCGCAAGGGGTCTGGTCGATGCTCGACCTCGGGTCGGCGGAGCTCGTGCTGCCGGTCTCGGCCGGCACGCCGCACCCGGCGCCGGTGCTCCCGGAGCCGGTAGCCGTGCCGGAGGCGACGGCGGCGGACGACGGTGCCCCGGACGACGGTGCCCCGGACGACGGTGCCGCGGACGAGGAGCCCGGCGACTCCTCGCACGTCCAGTGGCAGCACGGCTACGACGTCCTGACCCGGACCCGCTACGCCGACGTCGACCACGGCGCGACGTACGCGGCCCCGCACGCCGCGCGCTGCACCGAGCACTACGTCGGGCACGTCGAGGTCGACGCGCGGACCGGCGAGCAGACCGCGCGCGGGATGTGCCGCTACGAGGTCGAGTGGCCCCAGGTCCGGGTGCGGTCGGTCGCCCGCCTGCTCCTGCACGTCGACGGCGACGGCTTCACCGCGGACGTCGACCTCGACGTCGACGCGGACGACGAACCCGTGGCCCGTCGCCGCTGGCAGACCCGGATCGACCGCCGGCTCCCCTGACCTCGCATGGGAGGGGAGGGATCAGGCGGGGGCGGGGCCGAGGCGGAGCAGCTCGCGCTCGAACGGGCCGAGCACGTCCTCGCTCACGCCGCGGCGGCGCATGTCGCGGATGTGGCCGGACAGGAGCGAGCGGAACTCGTCCTCGGCCTCGCGGCGGGCGCGCTGGGGGCCGGACTCCTGGACGGGGACCGTCCTGGACCGGGGCTGGGGCGTGCCGTGCGCGACACGCGGGGTGGAGGAGCGCGTCACCGTGGGAGTGCGCTCGGGTGTCGTCTGCGTGGCCACGAGGTGATCGTGGCACCGCCACGGCGCGTCATCGTGCGTTACCGCGACGACACGCCGAGTAACCATCGCCAGGGGACTCCCGCCACGCCGCGCGGGCGGACGACAATGCCGGTGTGCCTGCGACACCCGCTCCCGACGACCCCGACGGCACCGCCGACCACCTGGTCCGGCTCGGTCCCGCCGACGCGGGTGAGCTGCTCACGCTCCAGCGGGCGGCGTACGTCACCGAGGCCCAGCTCCACGACGACGTCAGGCTGCCGCCGCTCGTGCAGACGCTCGAGCAGCTGCGTGCGGAGCTCGCCGGACCGGCCGCCGCGTGGGGCCTGCGACGCGGGCCGCGGCTCGTCGCGGCCGTCCGGCTGCGCGACCTCGGGCACGGCAGCGTCGACCTGGGGCGGCTCATGGTCGCGCCCGACCTCCAGGGCCAGGGCCTGGGCAGCCGGCTCCTCCTGCGCAGCGAGGCGCTCGTGCCGGCCGGGACCCGGGAGATCCACCTGTTCACGGGCGAGCGGAGCGAGGCGAACCTGCGCCTGTACCGGCGGCACGGGTACGTCGAGACGCACCGCACCCCGGCCGGCGGGCACGACCTCGTGCACCTGGTGAAGGTGCTGGCCCCCGAGGGCTGACCGCAGGACCGTCAGCCCTCGTCCCCGCCGTCCTTGGGCACGACGATCTCGACGCCGGCGGCGTGGAAGGCCTCGGTGAGGTCGTCCGGCGGCATGGTGTCCGTGACGAACCAGTCCGCCCGGCCCAGCTCGGCGACCTGGGCGAACAGCCGCCGGTTGAACTTCGTCGAGTCGGCGAGGACGGCGACCTGGGCGGCCCGGCCCATCATCTCGGCCATCATCGCGGCCTCGCCGAGGTTGCTCGTGGAGTAGCCGGTGTCCTGCGAGACGGCGCCGACGCAGATGAGCGCGATGTCGCAGCGGATGTCCACCTCGCCGCGGCCGGACATCACCGGGAACGCGACGGGGCCGACGGTCGCCTGGGCCGACGGGCGGACGGCGCCGCCGAACACGTAGAGGTCGCGGAAGACCTTGGCCGGCAGTTCGGCGGGCAGGGCGAGGCTGTTCGTCGCGATCGTCAGGTCGCGGTGGTCCCGCAGGTGCCGGACGGCGGCCAGGGTCGTCGTCCCGGCGTTGACGATGAGGGACGCGCCGTCCGGCACGAGGCCGGCGACGAGGGCTCCGATCCGGTCCTTCGCGGAGGCCTGCACGCGGGCCCGGACCTCCAGGCCGGTGTCCGGCTTGGGGAACGCCGACAGGCTGACCGCGCCGCCGTGGGTCCGGATGATGACGCCGTCGGCGTCGAGGGCGTCGAGGTCGCGGCGGATCGTGTCGGCGGAGACGTCGAAGCGCTTGGCGAGGCGGGCGACCGTGACCTGGCCGACCTCGGCCACGTAGGCGGCGAGTGCTGCCTTGCGGCCGGCGGGCAGGCGGCGGGCGCCGTCGTCAACGGTCTGCTCCGTGCTGGCGGACATGCGCCTGTCGTAGCACATCCCTGCCGCTTTGTGCGAAGTCAGAGCAGTGGCATGCGTGTTCTCGGCTGAAAACCGCAGCGGATCTCGTCCCGCTGGGACATCGACAGCGCTGTCTTGGTCCCTCGGTGCACGAATGTGCAGCATTCCGTGTCCGATCTGCAACTTCGAGGTCCCTTGACGCCGCAAGATCCCGCCTTTAAGTTGCAGAAAGCCGCAGACCTGCGCACCCCTGCGTGCAGGTATGCGTCATGCGGCGCTCTTCTGAGATGGGAGTGGGATGAGCAAAGGTGCTCGTGCGGGACGACGGATGTCCGCACTTCTCTGCGCGGCGACGACGGTCATGCTCGTGGCCGCCTGTGGCGGCGGTTCCTCGGGCGGGGCCGCCGGAACGGGCGACGCCGCCGCCGGTGGCGACGTGACCCTGGAGTTCTCGCAGTGGTGGGAGCCGGAGCTCCCGGCGAACGCGCTGCGCGGCATGATGGACGAGTTCGAGGCGGCCAACCCCGGCATCAAGGTGAAGCTGCTGTCCGGGCCCTACGCCTCGACGAAGGAGCAGTCCGTCGCCGGTGCGGCCGCGGGCACCATGGCGGACGTCGTCGGCCTCGACGGCGCCTGGGTGAGCGACTTCGTCAAGCAGGGCGCGATCACCGACCTGTCGAAGCTCATGAAGGACTCGGCGTACGACGAGAGCCAGCTGGCCGCCCAGATCAAGATCAACAACGCGACGTACATGATCCCGGTGGTCAACTTCGTCTACCCGCTCTTCACGAACGACGACCTCCTCACCAAGGCCGGCGTCAGCGCACCGCCCAGCAACCGCACCGAGTTCCTCGACGCGGCGAAGAAGATCACCGCGCTCGGCGGCGACACGAAGGGCTGGGTCGTCCCGCTCTCGCTCGAGGCGCCCAACGGCATCCAGAACGACGTCATGGCGTGGAACTGGGCCTCCGGCGGCACGATGCTCAAGGACGGCAAGCCCGACCTGACGAACGCCGACGTCAAGGAGACCGTCGAGTTCGTCAAGGGCATGTGGGACGCCAAGCTCGTCGCCCCCGGCGCCCTGACGATGAAGGAGCAGGACAAGGTCGAGGAGTTCACGAACGGCCGGGTCGGCATGATGATCGACTCGCTCGCCCACGTGACGCTGATCCGGGAGAACAACCCGAACCTCAAGTTCAGCATCTCGGCCATCCCGGCCAAGGACGGGTACTCCGGCAAGCGCGGCATCCCGTACGCCTCGTGGGGCATCGGCATCTCCGAGAACTCCAAGCACAAGGCGGAGGCGTTCAAGCTCGTCTCGTTCCTCATGAACGAGAAGAACAACTCCAAGCTGGCCTCCGTCGCGAACGCCTTCCCGGGCAACACGACGGCCGTCCCGGACTTCGTCCAGAACGACGACCTCTTCAAGGCCGCGTTCGACATCTACAAGGCCGGGTACCCCGCCAACGAGTTCACCGGGCTCCCGGTGGCCGAGGAGCTCATGCGCTCGTTCGACGAGGAGCTCCAGAAGACGCTCAACGGTGACCAGACGGTCGACGAGATGTTGACCAACGCCCAGGCCGGCTGGACGAAGAACTTCTGAGGCCGGTCCCCGACATGAGCACCAGCGTGAAGGCCGGGCCGCGGCAGTCGCCGCGGCCCGGCCCCACCCGTCCGATCGCCCCGCCGCGCAAGCCATGGCGGCGGCGGGTCGAGCCCTACGTCTACGTCTTCCCGACCGTGCTGCTCATGGTCGTGCTCATGCTCGTGCCGATCGTCATGGTGATCCGGTACTCGCTGTACGACAACGTCATCATGAAGAAGGAGCCGGTCCTCGCGGGGATCGCGAACTACACCGAGATCCTCACCGACCCCGACTTCTGGAACGCCGTCAAGAACACGGCGTTCTTCACGGGGACGAGCGTCGTCGCCCACCTCGTGCTCGGCATGGCGTTCGCGATGATGCTCAACACGCCCCTGCTCGGCCACGTCACCAAGGCGATCTTCCGCGTCCTGTTCATCCTGCCGTGGCTGTTCACGGTGGCGATCATCGCGGTGCTGTGGCGGCTGCTCCTCAACCCCAACGGGGTGCTCAACTACCTGTTGCAGACCGGGGGGCTGACCGACTCCAAGGTCGAGTGGCTCGCCGACCCGAACCTCGCGCTCTACGCCGTGACCTTCATCAACATCTGGTCCGGCTACCCCTTCTACATGATGAGCCTGCTCGCCGGGCTCCAGGGGATCCCGCGCGACCTCTACGAGGCGGCGACCGTCGACGGCGCGAGCTACTGGCAGCGCTGGTGGAACGTCACCGTGCCGCAGCTGCGGCCGATCATCGTGAGCATCGCGATGCTCGACGTCATCTTCACGACGCAGCAGTTCGCGCTCATCTGGATGACCACCGGCGGCGGCCCGATCAACGTCACGGAGATGCTCAGCACGTTCACGTACAAGCTCGCCTTCAACCGCTACCAGTTCAGCCTGGCGTCGGCGAGCGCCGTGATCATCTTCGTGTTCTCGATGGTGCTCGCGTTCTTCTACGTCCGCTACCAGAAGGCACGGGACTGACATGGAGCCGAAAGGTGCACGCCGGGTCCTGCTGAAGATCGGGGTCCTCGCCGGCCTGGTCGTCGGGGCCGTCTTCGCCGGGTTCCCGGTGTTCTGGATGGCGGCCAGCTCGTTCAAGGCGAACCCGGAGATCTTCGAGCTGCCCCCGCGGGTCGTCACGCCGGGCTTCTCCTTCGACGCGTACACGACGATCGTCACCGACCCGGTCAAGGTGCGGTTCTTCGTCAACAGCTACGTCGTCGCGCTCTCGGTCACGCTGCTCACGCTCGTGGTCGCCGTCCTCGCCGCGTACGCGTTCAGCCGCTTCGAGTTCCCGTTCAAGCGGCCGCTCAACATGGTCATCGTCAGCGTCCAGGCGGTACCGCCGATCACGCTGCTCATCCCGTACTTCGGGCTCATGGTGACGCTCAAGCTCTACAACACCTACTGGGCGCTGATCCTCACGTACATGGTCTTCACGCTGCCGTACGCGATCATCATGATGACCGGCTACTTCAACACCCTGCCGCGCGAGCTCGACGAGGCGGTCAAGGTCGACGGCGCCGGCTCGTTCACCGCGCTGTGGCGCATCCTCGTGCCGATCTCGGTGCCCGGCCTGGTCTCGGTCGGGATCTACACCTTCATGATCGCCTGGAACGAGTACCTCTTCGCGCTGACCCTCACCCGCACCGAGAACATGCGCACGGTCCCCATCGGCATCCAGCTGCTCATGGGCCAGCACTCGTACGAGTGGAACGAGATGATGGCCATGAGCATCCTCGGCTGCGTCCCCGTGCTCGTCCTCTTCCTGTTCTTCCAGCGGTACTTCATCGGCGGCATGACCGCCGGCTCGGTCAAGGCCTGAGCCCGGAAGACGGCAGGACCCCTGTGAACCCGCTCCACGCACGCCAACAACCGAGGAGATACCCATGTTGATGACCGGCCACCGTCTGCTCGACGTCGCGAACGAGCACGGCTTCGCCGTGCCCGCGTTCAACATCAGCGACTGGGCGATGAGCCAAGGCATCTTCGAGATCTGCGAGGAGATGAATGCGCCGCTCATCATCGCGATCCACCCCGACGAGCTGAAGCACACCGGTATCGACTTCATGGCCTCGGTGATCCAGCGGGCGCACAAGTCGCCGCTGCCGGTGACGATCCACTTCGACCACGGGACGACCTACGAGCAGATCCTCTGGGCCATCCAGGCCGGCTTCACCTCGATCATGATCGACGGCTCGATGCTGCCGTTCGAGGAGAACATCGCGCTCACGAAGAAGTCGGCGCAGGCCTGCCACGCCGTGGGGCTGTCCGTCGAGGGTGAGCTCGGCACCATCGGCAAGACGGACGGCGAGGCCGAGGACGGCGCCCAGACGATCATCTACACCGACCCGGACGACGCCGTGCACTTCGTCGCCGAGACCGGGGTCGACAGCCTGGCCGTCGCCATCGGTACGAGCCACGGCATCTACCCCTCGTGGATGAAGCCCGAGCTCAAGCTCGACCTGCTCAAGGAGATCAAGGGCAAGGTCGCCGTCGCGCCGCTCGTGCTCCACGGCGGCTCGGGCAACCCGGACGACGAGATCGCCGAGTCCGTGACGCTCGGCATCAACAAGATCAACATCTCGAGCGACATCAAGGTCGCCTACCACGAGAAGATGCGCGAGATCCTGCAGGACAAGGGGCTCCGGGAGCCGAACTCGATCCAGCCGCCGTGCATCGCGGCGATGAAGGAGACCGCGCGGCACAAGATCGAGCTGTTCCAGACCGACGGGAAGGCCTCCCTGTACCGATGACGCGTGACGTGCCGGTGACGCGCGACGTACCGATGGCGCGCGACGTCGTCCTCGGGCTGGGCAGCTGCCTGGACTACGAGATCACCTGGGACGGTGCCGTCGTCCAGCGGCTCGTCGACGAGTACGCCGTCACGCCCGCCGAGATCGGCCGCGACGTCGTCGTCGAGAGCGAGCGCGACCTCGTCCGCTCGGTGCTGGGGTTCGTCCGCGACGGTGTCGGAGGGGAGCGCTTCGTCGCCTCCTCCGACATCGTCGAGACGTTCGCGGCCCGGTTCCCGCGCCGGATCACGCTCGGCGGCTCGAACGTCCGTGCGGCGGTCGCCATGAGCCGGCTCGGGCTGCGCTCGGTGCTGCACACCGTGAGCGTCGACGACAACGTCCGCCGGCTGCTGCCGGCCGGGGTGACGTACCTGTGCAGCGCCGAGCACGACTCGACCGACCCGCACCTCATCGTCCAGTTCCCGACGGGCGCCTCGGTGCGGGTCGGTGACGTCGTCCTCGACGCACCGCACCCGAACCGGCTCATCTACGTCAACGACCTGCCCAACCGCGAGATGGTCCTCAGCCCGGGCCTCGGGGACCTGCTCGCGAACGCCGGGATCTTCCTCGTGTCGGGCTTCAACACCGTGCAGGACGCCGCGACGCTCGACGCCCGCATGGCGTTCCTGCGCGCGCAGATGCGCCGGCTGCCGGACGACGCGACCGTCGTCTTCGAGGACGCCGGGTACCACGTGCCCGCGCTGAGCGCGCGGGTGCGGGAGGCCCTGCTCGACCGCATCGATGTCTACGGCCTCAACGAGGACGAGATGCAGGCGTACGTCGGCCGCCCCGTCGACCTGCTCGCCCCCGGACCGCTCGCGCACGCGCTGCAGGACCTGCGCCGCGCCGTGCCGGCGCGGCTGCTCGTCGTCCACACGAAGTACTGGGCGCTCGCCCACGGCCCCGGTGCGGACGCCTACCGGGAGGCGCTCGAGGCCGCGACGGCGATGGCCGGCGTCCGCTACCTCGAGGGCGACGAGTTCACCGCGGAGCAGTTCCGCGCGATGCCCGCGCATCCCCGGCACGCCGGCGGGGAGGCGCTCGCGGCGGCGCTCGCGCTGCGCCTGCCCGGCGAGGTGTGCGTCGTCCCCGCGTACGCGCTGAGCACCCCCGCCCCGACGACCGTCGGCCTCGGGGACGCCTTCGTCGGCGGCTTCGTCGCCGGTCTCGTCGGCGAGCGGGTCGGCGAGCGCGTGGCCGAGCGGGTGGGGGCGGCTCAGGGCAGCGCGCAGCGGGTCGAGTAGATCGGCCCGGCCAGCACCGGGAGCCCGGGCGGCGGGTCGATGACGGCCGTCCGGCCGCCCTCGCCGGTGAGCCGGGCGGCGCAGTCCTGCGCCCCGGCCTGCGTCCCGTCCTCGCCGTCGATCCAGACGTCGAGCCACAGCGTCGTCCCGGGCGGGGCCTGCGAGAGGTCGTGGCAGGGGCCGTCCTGCGGCGTCGGGCCGTCGCCGCAGGTGTCCTCGACGATGACGTACCGGCGCAGGTGCGGCAGGTAGAACCGGGTCCCGGCCGGGTGGTCGAGGACGTCCCGGCCGGTCGAGCGGTCGTGGCCGACGGCCACGGTGACCGGGTCCGCGTACGTGCCGGTCCCGCCCGCCGTGCGGTGCAGCACCGGGTGGCTCACCGTCGACGAGCCGCGCGGGGTGTTGTCGAACCACGAGTAGGCGGTGACGTAGACGCCCTCGAGCCGGGTCCCGCCCGTCGGGCCCTCGCCCCCGGGCCTCGCCGAGGGCGTCCGCCCGGGCCCCGGGGACGGCGGCCGGGAGGCCCGTGCCGACGTGCTCCGGGGTGCCGTCGCGCGCCCCTCGCCGAGGGCGACCGGGCCGGGGGCAGCACCCGCCGTGCCCGGCGGCTCGCCCGCCCCGCCGGACGACGGCCCGTCGCGCCGCGGCGCGGCGTCGTCCTCGCCCGGCACCGTCGTCACCGTCCCCGAGCCGAGCACCGCGGCCGCGGCCGACAGGGCCGCGGCGACCACGCCGAGGCCGGCGAGCCGCAGGGCCCGCCGGGGGCGCGCGCGGACCTGCCGACGTCGCCCGTGCTGCCCGTCCATGGTGTGACCAATCCCCTCGGCCGTTCGGTCCGAATAGTTGCAAAAGGAGCGGGTAAGTCATTTAGCCCGAGATAACCTAAATCGAATAAAGCAGACAAGCACCGTTCCGGCCCGGCCAACGAACCACGCCGGCCCGACGTCCGCGGGACGTCGACGGTGCGTGCGGCCGGCGACGGGGCGTCGCCCGGCATCAGCAGGACGACGAAGCCAGGGGGGCTCATGGGGCGCATCCGCGTGTTCGGTCGCGGCCGACCGAAGACCGACAGGCACGGCCAGACCATGCCCGACCGCGAGCAGCGCGGGCAGGACCAGGTCGCCGAGGTCGCCGACGCCGTCGTCCGGTCCGCGGTGTTCCTCGACCCGAGCGGGCGCCGCTGGCGGCGTACCCGGGTCGTCGGGACCGTGCTGCTCGTCGCCCTCCTCGCGGCCGGCGTCGTGCTCGCACCGGGGCTGTGGCACTCGCCGGCCCTCGCCGGGGCCGAGCCCGGCCGGGCCGTGTCCATGGCGGACACCGGCCCGCGGACGCCGGTGGTCGGCGAGGGGCCGCTGCGCCGCGTGCTCGAGGTGCGCTCCCAGGGCAGCGCCCGGGTCGGGCTCGACCCCTTCACCGAAGAGGTGCTGACCACCCTGACCCCGGCGGAGGCGTCGGCGGCCGGCGGCTCCCGCTACGTCATCCAGCGGTTCGGCTACGGCGCGGGGACGGCCCGGACGATCTCGATGACCTTCGACGACGGCCCCGACCCGAAGACCACCCGCGAGCTGCTCGACGTGCTCGCCGCGAACAAGGCGCCTGCGACGTTCTTCGTCGTGGGCCAGAACGTCGCCCGCTGGCCGGACCTCGTCGAGCGGATGTCCCGCGAGGGGCACGCGGTCGGCGTCCACACGATGACCCACCCGGACATCGCGGCGGAGCCGACGTGGCGTGAGCACGTCGAGATCGTCGCCTCCGGCCGGATCCTGCGGGCGGTCACGGGCAAGCAGGAGAGCTACTGGCGGATGCCGTACGAGGGCGCCGACGTCGCGTCCGAGCAGGCGACGATCGACGGCCTGCTGCGCGCGCAGCGCCTCGGCTACACGTTCGCGTCCCACGACTTCGACACCGACGACTGGAGCCACGACGCGGACCCGAACGGCAGCGCCGCGGACATCCCGCTGCCGGACCTGTCGTCCGGGGCGCCCGTGACGATGCTCATGCACGACGCCGGCGGCCCCAACCGGGAGCGGACCGTCGAGTACGTCGAGCGCCTCATCCCCTACGCGAAGGCGCAGGGCTACCGGTTCACGACGATGCCGCAGGCCCAGCCGGAGCTCTCCGTCGCCCCTGCGCAGGCGTCCTCGGCGGACGTCCTGACCCTCTACCTGAGCCAGGCCCTGCTCGCCTGGCCGAGCATGCTCGTCTCCGGCCTGTTCGTGCTCGCGATCGTCGCGGTCGTCGTCGTCGGCTTCGGCAACGCCGCGCTGGCCGCCGTCCGGTCCGTGCGCAGGCGCCGGCTCGTCCTCCCCGGCCCGTCGCAGATCGACCTGGACGTGAGCGTCGTGCTCGCGGCCTGGAACGAGGAGACGGTGATCGCCCGGACGCTGCGCTCGATCCTCGACTCGGACTTCCCGGTGCTCGAGGTCGTCGTCGTCGACGACGGCTCGACCGACGGGACGGCGGACGCCGTCCGGCGGGTCGCCCGGCAGGACCCCCGCGTCGTCCTGCTCCAGCAGGCCAACGCGGGCAAGGCCCACGCCCTGAACAACGGCGTCGGACGGGCCCGCGGCGAGATCGTCGTCACCCTCGACGCGGACACCGTCATGGCGACGTCGACGATCACGAACATGGTGCGGCACTTCGCGGTCGACCCCGACGGGCGGCTCGGGGCCGTCGCCGGCGTCGTGCGCGTCGGCAACCGGGAGACGAACCTGCTCACCCGGTGGCAGGCGCTGGAGTACCTCACGCAGATCGGCGTCGAACGCGCGGCGCAGGACGCCCTCGGGGCGATCTCGATCATCCCCGGCGCGTGCGCGGCCTGGCGCAAGGCTGCCATCGTCTCCGCCGGCGGCTACTCCGACATCACGCTCGCGGAGGACTGCGACCTCGCCCTGACGATGCACCGGCTCGACTGGCGGGTCACCCAGGACGACGAGGCGCTCGCGTTCACCGAGGTGCCCGAGACCGTCGACGACCTGCTCGCGCAGCGGACGCGGTGGACGTTCGGCACCCTCCAGGCGATCTGGAAGCACCGCGACATGCTGTTCCGCCGCAAGTACGGCGCGCTCGGCTGGTTCGTCATGCCGGGCTACGTCGTCGCCGTCGCGACCCCGGTGATCTTCCTGCCGTTCATCGTCGTCATGGCGACGCTGGCCGTCCAGGCGCAGGGCTGGGGCGTGCTCGTGCGGTACTTCGTCATCTTCATGGCCGCCCACATGGTCATCGCGGCCGTGGGCGTCCACCTCATGCGGGAGCGGTACCACCACCTGCTGCTCGTGCCCGTGTACCGGGTCGTCTACGAGCCGCTGCGCGCCTACCTGCTCTACACATCGGTGTTCCGGGCGGTCAAGGGCGTGCGGATGGGCTGGAAGAAGCTCGTCCGCACCGGGTCCATGGACGCCGCGAACCTCACCGACCGCACCGACGTCACGGCCACCGCCGTCGACGTCCGCACCGACGCACTCGTCACCACGGGGGATCGTCCATGAGCACGTCCGTCGGGAGCACCACCACGGGGAGCGGGAGCAGCCCCACCCGTCACCCGTCCACCGGCACCCGCTGGCCGGGCGACCTCTCGTCCACCGAGGGGGTGCGGGACGGCGACCTCTTCGTCGACCGCTCGGCCACGGACACCGTGGAGATCGACCTGCGCGAGCTCCGCGACGAGCCCGCGCCGCCGGCCGCACCGGCGGACCAGGGCGCACCGGCCGCACCCGGCCGGCAGCGGGACCGGTACATCGACACGCTCCGCGCGGTGGCCCTGGTCCGGGTCATGACCTACCACTCGTTCGGCTGGGCCTGGCTGCCCCTGCTGTTCCCCTCGATGGGGATCATGTTCGCCCTCGCCGGCTCGCTCGTGGCCGGGTCGCTGGACCGCTCGCCGGGCAACCCGTGGCGGGTGCTCCGCAAGCGCACCGTCCGGTTGCTGCCGCCGGTGTGGCTGTTCGGGCTCGTCGTCGTCCCGGTCATGCTCGTCGCGGGCTGGACGCACACGGCGGCCGCCGGGTCACCGCTCAACGTGCGCACGCTCCTGCTCTGGGTGCTGCCGATCTCGGACCCGCCGGGCAGCGCGCTCGGCGAGGACTGGGTGCTGCCGCTGTGGTACGTCCGGACCTACCTGTGGTTCATGCTGCTCTCCCCGATGGCGCTGTGGCTGTTCCGGCACTGGCCGCGGCGGATGCTCGCGCTGCCGGTCGGCGTCGTCGCGCTCTGGACGCTCGGGGTGCTGCCGCTCGACGGCCGCTCCGGGGACGTCGTCCTCAGCCTCGCGACGTTCGGCGGCTGCTGGCTGCTCGGCTTCGCGCACCACGACGGCCGGATCCGCCGCATCCCCGCCCTCAAGGTCGTCGCCGCCGGGCTGGCCCTCATGGGCCTCGGGCTGGCGTACGCGCTGACCCACCCGGACCCGGCGTCGGGCTACGACATCGACAACATCCCGCTCGCCGACATGCTCTACTGCCTCGGCGCGGTGCTCCTGCTGCTGCGGCTCTACCCGGACTTCTCGTGGATGGCCCGGCACGTCGTCCTCGACCGGCTCGTGGCGGTCGTCAACTCCCGCGCCATGACGATCTACCTGTGGGGCAACGTCGCGATCTTCCTGTCGCACCCGCTCCTGGACCTCTGGTCGGTCACGGCCTCGCTCGACCAGGACGACTGGGTGGGCGCGACCCAGGCCTACCTCGCGTCGTGGCTCGTCCTCGTCGGCTGCGTGCTCGCGTTCGGCTGGTGCGAGGACCTCGCCGCCCGCCGCCCGGTGCGGTTCAACCCGTGGCCGCGCACCCCGGGCCAGCTCTCGGTGCTGCGCCAGCTGCGGACGCTCGCGGCCCCCGGCGCCGTGCGGATCCCGCGGATCACCCCGCAGCGCCTCGTGCTGGGCACCACGGCTCTCGTCGTGGCCGCCACGGCGCTGTCGGCCCTCGTGCTCGTCGGCACCCGGACGCCGGCCCGCACCGCCGCGGGCGACGTCCAGAGCCGGCTCGCCGACCAGCCGCGGCCGGAGGTCTCCCGGCCCGACGCCGGTCCGGTCCGGACCCCGACCGCCCCGACGACGCTGACGCCCGCCCCGGTCCTGCCGCCCGACGGCGGCGTGGGCCAGGGCCGGACGGTGGTCCCGGGCAGCGGCCCGGGCGCCGGCACCGCACCCGGCGCGGTCGGCGGCCTCCCGGGCAGCGGGTCCGTCGTCGCACCGCAGGGCGGCG
>NZ_MWLL01000186.1 GCF_002198675.1 Kineosporia sp. R_H_3
GTCAGTGTCAGGGTGAGTGTCGCCGCGGTTGCGGTGGTTGGATCCCTCGCACCTGATGTCTGGCTCATAGCATCGGTGTCGCTCTTCGGAGCTGACGGTCATGCGTTTTGCCGGCATCGGGTGTGAGGACCGGCCGGCGTGACTTGATAGGAGCGTGGCACCGCCCCGACTGAGATGTGTCCGCCGGCCGGTCCGACCGTCCCGTCACTGACCAGTGAAGGAGGCAGCCACCATGGTTGTCGTCGGTTCGGACGTGCACAAGCGCTCGCACACGTTCGTCGCGGTCGACGAGGCCGGCCGCAAGCTCGCCGAGATCACCGTCAAGGCCGATCACAAGGGCCATGACCGGGCCATGAAGTGGGCTCGGGAGAAGTTCGGGGTCGTGGACCGGTGGGCGGTCGAGGACTGCCGGCACCTGTCGGCTCGGCTTGAGATCGACCTGCTCGAGGCCGGTGAGGCCGTGGTCCGGGTCCCGCCGAAGCTGATGGCCGAGCAGCGCAGGCTGGCCCGCACCCGGGGCAAGTCCGACCCGATCGACGCCCTGGCGGTCGCCCGGGCCGCGCTGCGCGAGCCGGACCTGCCGGTCGCGACCCATGACGAGGTCTCCCGCGAGCTGCGGCTGCTGGTCGACCGCCGCGAGGACCTGGTCTGCGAGCGCACCCGAATGATCAACCGGCTGCGCTGGCACCTGCACCGCCTCGCACCGGGCGAGCCGGCCGCGGATCCTGCCCCGGCGTCGCTGGACGTGGCCAAGACCCGCCGTGCGCTGCACGCCTGGCTGGCTGACAAGGACGGTCTGGACGCCCGGTTCGCCCGTGACGTGCTGGCCGACATCGACCGGGTCTGCGCCCAGGTCAGCGCGCTGGACAAGGAGATCAACGCCGCGGTGAAGGCCCACCGGGCCGCCTCCCGGCTGACACAGCTGTCCGGATGCGCGGCGCTGACCGCGGCGAAGATCGTCGGGGAGACCGCCGGGATCGACCGGTTCGGCGACGAGGCGAAGTATGCGATGCACGCCGGTGTCGCACCGATCCCGGTCTGGTCCGGGCGCACCGCCGGCAGAGTCCGTGTCGCGCGGGTCGGCAACCGGCAGCTGAACGCCGCCCTGCACCGGATCGCGATCACCCAGCTGCGCTGCCACGAGCCGGCCAAGGCGTACTACGCCAAACGCCTCGCCGCCGGTGACACCCGCACCGAAGCCATCCGCCGCCTCAAACGACGCCTTGCCCGCACCATCTTCAACACCCTCAAGAACAACCCGTCGAGCGCTGCCGGCACCCTGCCGGCTGCGGCTTGACATAGGAGAAACGCATGATCTCCACCGGTTCCCGGGCCACCCGGGTGCGCACGGTCTGCGGACTCGGCCTCGCCCTCGCACTCACCGCCTGCTCGGGCGGGTCGACCACCGCCGGCCCCGCGCCCGCGGTCACCGTCACGGTCACCGCGGCCGCCGCGGCGGGCAGCCCGACGACGAACGCGACCGGCAGCGCCTCCGCCGCCCCGTCGTCCGGCGGCGCGGCCCGCCCGGGCGGGTCGACCACGCGGCGCCCCGCGGCCCGGCCGAGCACGTCGAAGCGGCCTGCGTCGTCGACGACGTCGAGCGACCCCGGGCCGGTCCGTGGCCAGGTCCGGATCGACGTCGACGCCCTCGGCTGCGACTACGTGCCCTCGGCCTCGGGCCGCGAGGACGTCGTCGTCGTGAGCAGCCGCGTCATCGGGGACGCGCTGAGCCGGCCGTTCCAGGTCTCCCTGCGCGCCGTCGCGGCGGGCCGGGACGACCAGTCGGCGACCGTCGTCCGGCTCCCCGGGGGCACCTCCGGGGCGTCGGCGTCGGTGCGCGCCGCCGTCTTCGCCCCGACGGCGCCCTACACGGCGAAGCTCACGCTCTCGCTGGCCCCGCAGAACCTCCCCGACGACGCGGACGCCGACAACCGGCTCGGCGTCTCGGTCGACCTGCCGTTCCCCCGGCCCGCCGGTCGCGTGCCGGTCACCTGCTACGTCAACTGATCCGAGGAGTCCGACATGAGCACCCACCCGAGCATCGCCGGTCCGGTCCTGCGCTCCGTCCGGGGCCTTGCGGTCGCGGGCCTGTGCACCCTCGTCCTCACCGCGTGCGGTCCCGGCGGCTCGTCCGGCGCCCCGGCGTCCGGTGCGAGCACGGCGCCCGGTACCGCCGCCGCGCAACCGGCCCCGACGTCGCTCGCCGCCGCCTGCGACGCCGTCGCGAAGGCCGTCGACGAGGCGACCGGGAAGTTCGCCGAGGCCCTGACGTCCAACGCGACCGGGGCGGCCGCGCAGGACGCCGCGGCCCAGCAGCGCAGCGCGGACGCCATCCACGGGATCTTCGTCGCCTGGGCCGGCGCGATGCGGGGCCAGGTCGGGCGCACCGGTGACGCCGGCCTCGACGCGATCCTCACCGACTACGCCGCGGAGATGGACAAGGTCGCCGCGAGCATCACGACCCACGCGGACATCTCCGACGGCGGGCGCTTCGACTCCCCCGAGCTGCAGGCCGTCAACGCCCGCCTGGAGAAGAAGTGCGGGACGACGGGCTGACGGCGGCCACCGGCGACGGGTTCGTCCTCGACGTCGCGGCCCGGCGCGGTGCCGTCCTGCACGCCCGGACCGCACCGCAGGACGACGATGCACCGGGCGGCGTCCGGCACCTGCTCGTCGGCCGGACGGGCGGCGTCCCGTGGTCCGTGGCCCTCGCGCCGGGCTCGCCGGCGACCGCGCTCCGGCACGCTGTCCCGCCCCGGATCGCCTGGTGCTGCACGGATCCCGCCGTCACGGCCGGCGCACCCGACGGCCCCGGCCGCCGGTTCGCCGTCCGACGCGGCGGTCCCGGGCCGGGCGGCTGCCTGGGCCCGGGCTGGACCGTCGACGACCCCCGCGGCGTCCTCGACGACGACCTCGTCCCGCTCGTCCTGCACTGGCCGAGCGCCCGATGGGGGCCGGACGACGAACGCCCGGCCAGGCTGGACGCCGTCCTCCTCGGGCCGCAGGGCCTGGAGGTCACCGCGCACGGCTGGTGGGCCGGCGCCGCGGCGCTCGACCAGCTCGTGACCCTGGGCGTCGAGGTGGCCGACCGGCTCCGGCGCACCGCGCCGTAGCGCCCTACGCTGACGGTCATGACCGACCTCCCCGTTCTGGACGCCGTCGAGCAACGGGTACTGGGCTGCCTCCTCGAGAAGCAGGTGACCGTCCCGGCGACGTACCCGCTGACGCTCAACGCACTGCGCACCGCGTGCAACCAGACCTCGAGCCGTGAGCCGGTCATGGACCTCGACGAGCACACCGTCGAGACGACCGCCCGGGCGCTGCGCGACCGCGGGCTGCTGCGGATCGTCTGGGCCGACACCGGGCGGCGCGTGCTCAAGTACCACCAGACCCTCACCGAGGTGCTGGGCCTGGCGGACGACGAGCGCGCCCTGGTCACCGTGCTGCTGCTGCGCGGCCCGCAGGCGCCGGGCGAGCTCAAGGTGCGCACCGAGCGGCTCCACGGCTTCGGCGACCGAGACGCCGTCGAGGCCTGCCTGCAGCGGCTCGCGGGCCGGGCCGAGCCGCTGGTCCGGCAGCTCGACCGCCGTCCGCGCGAGCAGGACCACCGCTGGGTGCACCTGCTCGGGCCGGTCGCCGACAGCGGCCCCGAGGCGGCGCCCGGCGGCAGCGCGGCGGCGGCCGCCCCCGCCGTGGACCGGGACCGCCCGATCGCCGACGGGCCCGACGCCCGGGACGCCCGGGTGCGCTCCTCCTACGCGGCGGTCGCGGCCACCTACGCCGCCCGGCTGACGACCGAGCTGGACGACCTGCCGTTCGAGCGCTGGCTGCTCGACCGCACCGCCGCCGCGGCGGGCCACCGACCGGTCGTCGACGCCGGCTGCGGGCCGGGGCACGTCACGGCCCACCTCGCCGCGGCGGGTGCCGACGCCCGCGGGCTCGACCTGACCCCGGCCATGGTCGACCAGGCCCGGGAGCGCTTCCCCGGCCTGCGGTTCGACGTCGAGGACCTGACCCGGCTCATCCGCCCCGAGACCGCCGACGGCTGGGGCGCCGTCCTCGGCTGGTACTCGCTCATCCACCTCGCCGGTTCGGAGCTGCCCGGCGCGGTCGGCGCGCTGGCCCGGCCGCTCGCCCCCGGCGGCGTCCTGCTCCTCGGGCTGCACGCCGGCCACGAGGTGCGGCACCTCACGTCGTGGTTCGACGAGGACGTCGAGCTCGACCTCGTGCTCCACGAGCCGGCGGACGTCGTCGCGGCGGTCACGGCGGCGGGGCTCACCGACGTCGAGTGGTACCTGCGCGGCCCGCTCGAGGGTCGCGGCGAGACGACGCAGCGGCTCTACGTCATGGCGCGCCGGGCGGGCTGACCGGGGTCGGCGCGGCACCGGACGGCGCGGCACCGGACGGCGCGACCGCGGGCGCCGGGGCGTCGAAGACGACCGGGGCCGCCGGAGCGCTGCGGTTGAGCGCCCACAGCCCGACGCCGTCCGCGGCAGCGAGCAGCACGGCCGCGACGGCGAGCCCGGTGAGCCGGCGGCGGCGCTCGCGGCGCCGCCAGTCGAGCAGCGCGCGCTCGTAGGCGTCCGGGCTCGTCCGGACGGTGCCCGCCATCGCGCCGAGCGCCTCGCGGAGCCGCTCGACGCTCTCGGTCTCGTTCATCGGCGCTCCTTGAGGGCCTTGGTGAGGGCCGCCATACCGCGGGCGGTGTGCGACTTCACCGCACCGCACGAGATCCCCATCGTCGCCGCGACCTCGGCCTCGCTGAGGTCGAGCCAGTACCGCAGGACGAGCGCCTCCCGCTGCCGGTCCGGCAGGCCGCGCAACGCGTCGACGACCTCGCGGTGGTCCTCGCGGAGCACGACCTCCTGCTCGGCGGACCCGGCGTCGGGCAGGCCCGGTTCCGGGTGCCGCCGCACGACCTGCAGGTGCCGCAACCGCATCCGGACGAGGTTGCACACGACCGAGCGCAGGTACGCGGGCGCCGCGGCCGGGTCGCGCAGCCGGGGCCAGCGCAGGTAGAGCTCGCAGAACGCCTCGGAGGCGATGTCCTCGGCGTCGCCCTGGGCACCGACGAGGACGGCGAGCCGGACGAGCTCGGTGTGGTGCCGGTCGAACAGCGCCGTCACGGCGGCCTCGCGCTCGAGGTCGCGCAGGCCGATCCAGCCGGGCAGACCGGGCCGCCGCGCGGACGGCGTCCCGGCGTCCGGGGCGGGCGTCCCGACGTCCGGCGGTGCCGCCGGCACCGGTGCGGGGTGCTGGGTCATGCGCCGACCTCCCACTCGCTGGGGATCTTCCCATCGATCCCGGTCCCTGTGGAGTCCAGGCCGCGGGCGACCCCGGCCCGGTCGAGCACCGGTGTGAGGACCGCGACGAGCCCGAGGTTCACCGCGAGCGCGACGAGCCCCGCGTAGACGCCGACCGTCGTCCCGCCGACGTCGAACCGGGTCACCGCGACGAAGCCCTGGGCCGCGACGAGCCACGTCCCGGCGGCGACGCCCGCGACGAGCCCCGCGAGCAGCGCGTACCGGTGCGGCCGCCGCAGCAGCAGGCCGAGGACGACGGCCGGCAGCGTCTGCAGGATCCACACCCCGCCGAGGAGCTGGAGGGTGATCGCGTCCTGGGCGCGCAGCCCGACGACGAACGCGAGCGCCCCGACCTTGACGAGCACCGAGACCCAGCGGGCCACCCGGGCGACCTGCTCGGGCAGCGCCGTCGGGTTGAGGTACTCGAGGTAGACGTTGTTCGCGAAGGTCGTCGCGGCGGCCACGGACATCACGGCGGCGGGCACGAGCGCACCGATCCCGAAGGCCCCGAGCACGGCGCCGGCCGCCCCGGAGGGCAGCAGGTCCCGCACGAGCGCCGGGAGCGCCAGTTCGGCGTGCCCGGGCGGCACCCGGATCCCGTCGGCCCGCGCGGCGAGCCCGCCGAGGGCGAGGACGGCGAGCAGCGCCGTCCACCCGAGCAGCCCGATGCTCACCCGCCGCACGACCTCCTCCGAGCGGGCCGCGAAGGTGGGCGTGAGCACGTGCGGGTAGAGCACGAGCGCGAGCGCGGAGCCCACCGCGAGACTCACGTAGGCCGACCCGAGCCCGTCGGGCAGGAGCAGGGAGCCCTGTCCCGACGGTGTGCCCGCGAGCGCGGACCCGCTCTCCCGGAACAGGTCCGCGGCCCCGCCGGTGGCCCGCAGCCCGAGGACGACGAGCAGCGCAGTCGCGGCGAACGCGAGCACGCCCTTGACCGGCGCGACGGCGGCGGGCGCACCGAGCCCGTGCCGGAACGTGCCGACGGCGAGCACCGTGAACGTCGCGGCCATCGCGAGGTCGGCGGCGACGCTGTCCGCCGGGACGCCCATGACGGTGAGCGCGGCCGACAGGCCGAGCAGCTGGAGCGCGACGTACGGCATGGTCGCGAGCAACCCGGTCACGGCGACCGCGAGCGCGAGGGTCGGGCTGTCGAACCGGGAGCGGACGGCGTCCGCCGGCGTGAGCCAGCCGTGCCGGCGGGCGAGCCGCCACAGCCACGGCAGCACGAGGAACGCGAGCTGGAAGACGACGACGACGTACGGCACCGCGAAGAAGCCGAGCCCGCCGACGCCGTAGACGAGGGCCGGGACGGCGACGAAGGTGTACGCCGTGAAGATCGCGCCGCCGAGCAGGAACCAGGTGCGGACGGTGCCGAGGCTGCGGCCGAGCAGCGCCCACTCGACGAGCTCCTGGCCCGGTGCGACGCTGCGCCGCCAGACCGGCCGCCGGTGCGCGACGAGGGTGACGAGGGACGCGGCGCCGAGCACGAGCGCGAACGCGAGCAGCGCGGCGCGGTCGGGCACGGGCGGCACCGCCTCGACGACGCTCCGCGGCACTGCGGTCATGTCCATGCAGTTGCCGGGCGGGGCGCGAAGGTTTACCCGCGGCAGTGGCAACTTCTGCCCGGGACGGGGCAACTCTCTCCACGACCCGTGTCCCCGCCTCCGAGGGAGTTCCGATGACCGACGTCCCCGACGACGTGACCGCCGGTCGGCGCGACCGATCCAGCACCGGTCTGCGGACCGGCTGGCTGCTGCTCCTGCCGCTGCTGCTCGTCGTCTACCCGCCGCTGTACAACCGCACGGACCCGGACCTGTTCGGGATCCCGTTCTTCTACTGGTACCAGCTGGCCGTGATCCCGGTGAGCGTCGTGTGCACGACGGTCGTCTACCTCACCGGCCGCCGCACCCGCCGCGGGAGCACGCGATGAGCGAGCACGGCGTGGAGATCGCCGTCTTCGTCGCCCTGTTCGTGCTCGTGAGCGGGCTCGGCTTCTTCGCGGCGCGGTGGCGCCGACCGAGCACCATGGAGCACCTCGACGAGTGGGGCCTGGGCGGGCGCAGCTTCGGCTCGTGGATCACCTGGTTCCTCATCGGCGGCGACCTCTACACCGCCTACACGTTCGTCGCGGTGCCGGCGCTGCTCTTCGGGGCGGGCGCGGCCGGCTTCTTCGCCGTCCCGTACACGATCGTCGTCTACCCGATCGTCTTCTACGTGCTGCTGCGGCTGTGGTCGGTGAGCCACGTCCACGGCTTCGTCACCCCGGCCGACTTCGTCCGGGCCCGGTTCGGCAGCCCGACCCTCGCCCTCGTCGTCGCGGTCACCGGGATCGTCGCGACGATGCCGTACATCGCGCTCCAGCTCGTCGGGATCGAGGCCGTCCTCAAGACCGTCGGCGTGCGCGGGCACGTCCCGATCGTCGTCGCCTTCGCGATCCTCGCGGCGTACACGTACAACTCGGGGCTGCGGGCGCCGGCGCTCATCGCCTTCGTCAAGGACGCGCTCATCTACGTCGTCATCATCGCCGCGGTCATCTGGATCCCGGCGAAGCTCGGCGGCTGGGGCACGATCTTCGACGCGGCGGACGCGAAGTTCGCGAAGTCCCCGAGCCCCGGGGACGGCACGCTGCTCCCGGGCGCCGGTCAGGTCCAGTACGCGACGCTCGCCTTCGGGTCGGCGCTGGCGCTGTTCCTCTACCCGCACTCGGTGACCGGCGTCCTCGCGTCGAAGGACCGGGGCACGATCAAGCGGAACATGGCGGCGCTGCCCGCGTACTCGCTGCTCCTCGGGCTGCTCGCGCTGCTCGGCTACATGGCGATCGCCGCGGGCACCAAGCCGTTGCCGACGGGCGACACCCTCGTCGCGACCGACGGCACGGTGATCGGCCCGAAGACCGACGGCAACACCGTGATCCCGTTGCTCTTCGACCAGATGTTCCCGCACTGGTTCGCCGGGGTCGCCTTCGCGGCGGTCGCGATCGGCGCCCTCGTGCCGGCCGCGATCATGAGCATCGCGGCCGCGAACCTGTGGACCCGCAACGTGTACCGCGAGTACCTCAACAAGGACGCGACACCGGCGCAGGAGGCGCGCAGCAGCAAGATCGCCTCGCTCGTCGTCAAGCTCGGCGCCCTCGTCGCGATCCTCGCCCTCGACCCGCAGTTCTCCATCGACCTGCAGCTCATCGGCGGCGTGATCATCCTGCAGACCCTGCCCGCCGTGGGCCTGGGCCTGTACACCCGCTGGTTCCACCGCGGCGGGCTCGTCGCCGGCTGGGCGGCCGGGATGGCGGCCGGCTGGTGGCTGCTGTGGAACGTCCCGCAGACGGCCGTCACCGCGGCCGGTCCGAAGATCCTGCGCGAGCACTTCGGCGGCTCGGCGTTCAGGCTCAGCGAGCTGGGGTTCGACACGACCGTCACGGTGTACGCGGGCTTCCTCGCCGTTCTCGTGAACCTCGTCGTAGCCGTCCTCGTGACGCTCGCGCTGCGGGCGGCCGGTGTCGCCGATGGCCGGGACGCGACGTCCGCGCCCGACTACGACGCCGACGCCGGCGACCCGCGGGTGCACGACCTCGACCTGCACGCGCCGAGGACCGTGCGGGAGGAGCCGGTGCAGTACTAGGCACCGGCGACGCACCACCGTCGACGGACGGACGGCCCGGCCCTGCGGCCGGGCCGTCCGTACGTCAGGTCTGCGGGTCAGGCGTCCGGTGCGGCGACCGTCAGCAGGACGCGGTCACCCACCGGCTCGAAGCCGAGACCGCGGTAGCGGACCTCACCGGCCACGTCGTCCGCCCCGCCGAGGACGACGACGTGGTCGGCGACGCTCCTCGACGTCCCGCACAGCGCAGCGAACGCGGCCCGGCCGAACGCCTCGTCGCGCGGCGCGTACGCCGCACCGACACGGACCATGCCCGCGACGCAGCGGCTCCGCGTCGCGACGCCCTCGGGAACCCCGTCGACCTCCCACAGGACCGCGCCGCCGTACGAGA
This sequence comes from Kineosporia sp. R_H_3, assembly GCF_002198675.1. Taxonomy (GTDB): domain Bacteria; phylum Actinomycetota; class Actinomycetes; order Actinomycetales; family Kineosporiaceae; genus R-H-3. The sequence continues at coordinate 9,292 of NZ_MWLL01000186.1, forward strand.
GCGGCTCGTCGACGAGGTACTCGAGGTCCGTCGGGTCGTCCGGGATCCCCGCGAGGAGGTCGGAGTACCAGGAGACGAGCAGGTCACGGTCGGCGCGGGTCGCCGTCCGTTCCCGGCCCGGGGTGACGACGAGCCCCGGGCGGCCGGGGCCGAGCCGGTGCACCCGGGTGCGGCCCGCGACGACGAGCCCGCTCCCGTGCCGCGCCTCCCACACCTGCGCCGCGGTCCGCTCGTCGCGTCCGTCGACCGTGAACGGCGCGAGGTCGGGCACCAGCTCGACGAGCTGCTCCAGCGCGGGCCGCGGCATCGGCGACAGCGCCGGGCGGTGCCCGGGGGCCACGACGAACGCTCCCGCGACCTCGCCCTCGTCGTCCCGCCACCAGCCGAGCAGCAGGTCAGGGGCCTGCGAGGGTCGGGCCTCGAGGTAGGCGGCCTCGGTGAGGAGCACGGTGCAGCGCACGGGATCATGGGCCAGGAAGGGCTCCGCGGCCGCCCGGAAGGCACCGGCGTCCCGGCTCGTGGACCAGACCATGCCCCAGTGTGGCCCGCCGCCTGCCCGCCCCGGCCCCCTCCGGCGCACCGAGGGGCTCCGAAGCGGCGCTAGGGTCACAGGTATGGCTGACTGGAAGAGAGTGACGCGCGACGCCGTCGTCGCCGCGGTGCACGAGTACGACCAGGTCGGCCAGGCGGAGTTCCTCGCCCGGCACGGCTTCGGGCCGGCGACCGGATACCTGCTCGAGCACGAGGGGAACCTCTACGACTCCAAGGCGATCGCCGGGGCGGCGTACGAGCTGTCGACGGGCGAGAGCCTGTCCTCCGACGACTTCCGCGGCGGCAAGGCGGGCGCCGCCGCCGTGCTGCGTCGCCTGGAGTTCGTCGTCCAGGGCCCGGAGCCGACCGGCCCCGCCGCCGCACGCCGCCCGGGCACGCACTGGGCGGGCGACGAGAGCCCCGTGGCCTTCGCCGACGCCCAGGCGCTGTGGGCGGACGCCGCCCGCGACCGGCTCATCGCCGTCGCCGGCGTCTACCACGCGATCACGACGTACAAGGAGCTGTCGAAGCAGGTCCAGGACGACTCCGGGGTCCGGACGACGCAGCTCATGCACTACTGGATCGGCGACGTCCTCGGGCTCGTCGCGCTCGACTGCGCCCGCCGCGAGGAGCCCCTGCTCTCGTCGCTGTGCGTGAACGCCGAGGGCTCGGTCGGCCCCGGGTACGCGCCGTCCGTCGCGTCGCTGCGCGGTGCGGAGCCCAAGGACGCCGAGGACCACGCGGCCCTCGAGCGCCTCGCCTGCTACAAGCACTTCGGCGCGACGATCCCGGCCGGCGGCGGGCGCCCGGCACTGACCCCCGCCGTGCAGCGCCGCAAGGACCGGGCGGCCGCCCAGCGCCCCGAGCGCCGCGGCGCGGTCTGCCCGACGTGCTTCGTGGAGCTCCCCGTCACCGGGCGCTGCATGCTCTGCGGCTGACCGCCGACCGCCTCCGCGTCGGCGTCCGCAGGGACGTTCGACCCGGAGGCACCCCCTGGACGTCGACCACGGTGGAGACACCCGACATCCACCTCCAGGGGGTCCGCCGTGCCACTGCCGCTCCGTGTCGTCGTCGTGGGCGGTGGGGTCAGCGGGCTCACCGTCGCCTACCACCTCGCGCGCCGGCTCCCGGCCGAGACCGGCGTCGCACCGTCGATCACGCTGCTCGAGGCGGGTGAGCGGCTCGGCGGCAAGGTGACGACACGGCAGCTCGGCGGCATCGCCGTCGACACCGGCCCGGACGCGCTCCTCGTCCGTGACGCCTGCGTCCGGGACCTGCTCGTCGACCTCGGGCTCGCCGAGCCCCTGAGCCGGCCCGCGTCGAGACGGGCCTACGTGTGGGCCCGGGGCGCCCTGCGCCCGCTGCCCGCGATGTCGCTCTTCGGCGTTCCGGACAACCCGTTCGCGCTCGTCCGCACCGGGATCCTCACCGTGCGCGGCGCGGTCCGCGCCGCGGCCGACCTGGTGCTCCCGCGGCGCCGGCTGCCCGCGGACCCGAGCATCGCCGAGCTGCTGCGCCCCCGCCTCGGCGCGGAGGTCTTCGACCTGCTCGTCGAGCCGATGCTCGGCGGGGTGCATGCCGGCCGGGCCGCGGAGCTCAGCGCGCGCAGCGCCGTCCCCGACGTGCACCGGGCCGTCACCGCCGGCCGCAGCGCGTACCTGTCGCTGCGCGAGCGGCGGCGGGCGTCGGTCCCCGCGGACCCGGCCCGGACGCCGCCCGACGGCCCGCCCCGGATCGCCCCGGGGATGGTCACCCTGCGCGGCGGGCTCCAGGGCCTCACCGACGCGATCGCCGCGGCCACCCCCGGCGCCGACCTGCGCACCGGGGCTCTCGTCGCGGCCCTGGACCGGGTCGACGACGGCACCTGGACGGTCCGGCTCGCGGACGGCGAGGAGCTGACCGCCGACGTCGTCGTCCTCGCCGCCCCGGCGCACGCGACCGCACGGCTCCTCCTGCCGCACTCGGCGGCCGCCGCCGACGCCCTGGACGCCATCCCGTACGCGGGCGTCGCGACCGTCTACCTCGCCTACCGCACGCAGGACGTGGGCCGCCCGCTCGACGGCACGGGATTCCTCGTCCCGCCGAGCGAGGACCGCTTCCTCGTCGGCTGCACCTGGACCACCGCCAAGTGGGAGCACCACGCCGGCGCCGCCGCGCGCGGCCTCACCGTCGTCCGCTGCGCCGTCGGCCGGCACGGCGACCGGCGGTGGCAGGGCATGGACGACGACGCGGTCGTCGACGCCGTCCACCTCGAGCTGGCCGAGGCGCTGGACGTCCGCGCCCGCCCCGTCGAGACCTCCGTGCAGCGCTGGCCCGGTGCGATGCCGCAGTACACGGTCGGGCACGAGGCGCGCCTCGCCGTCCTCGACACCGAGCTCGCCGCCCTGCCCGGGGTCCACCTCACGGGCGCCGGCTACCGCGGCGTGGGCCTGTCGGGCTGCATCGCGCAGGCCGACGCACTCGCCACCCGGATCGCGCTCGCCGCGGCCCGCACGGCCGAGCCGGTGCGGTCGTGAGCCGGCTCAACTACGACGAGCGTCCGATGCTCGTCTTCTGGGAGACCACCCGGGCCTGCGCACTCGCCTGCCGGCACTGCCGCGCGGACGCGACGACGAGCGCACTGCCCGGGGAGCTGACGACCGCCGAGGGGCTGCGGCTCGTCGAGGACGTCGCCGCGTTCGGCCGGCCGCACCCGATCCTCGTCCTCACCGGCGGCGACTGCCTCGCCCGCGAGGACCTCTTCGAGATCGTCGGGCACGCGCACCGGCTCGGTGTCCCGACCGCGCTCTCGCCGTCCGTGACCCCGATGCTCACCCCGGCGATGATCGAGCGGATCGCGACGAGCGGCGTCAAGGCGGTGTCGATCAGCCTGGACGGCGCGACCGCGGCGACGCACGACGGCGTCCGCGGGATCCCGGGCCACTTCGACCGGACCCTGGAGGCGATGTCCGCGCTCGTCGCCGCGGGGCTCACCGTGCAGGTCAACACGACGGTCATGCGGACCAACGTCGACGAGATGCCGGACGTCGCCGCGATCCTCGCCGATCGCGGGGCGCACATCTGGGAGGTGTTCTTCCTCGTCCACGTCGGGCGCGGCACGGACACGGCGTCCCTGACCCCCGAGCAGCACGAGGACGTCTGCCACTTCCTCTGGGACGCCTCGCACCACGGGTTCACCGTCCGCACCGTCGAGGCGCCGTTCTTCCGCCGGGTCGCGGCGTCCCGGCGGGCCGGCGGCCCGGTGCCCGGGACCACGCTCTACGCGGGGCTGGCCCGGCGTCTGGCCGAGCGGCTCGGGGCGCCGACCGGGACGCCCCGCGCCCACACGGTCTCCACGCGCGACGGCAAGGGCATCGTCTTCGTCGCCTACGACGGCACCGTGCACCCGGCGGGGTTCCTGCCGCTGACGCTCGGGGACGTGCGGACGGAGAGCCTCGCGACCGTGTACCGCGACCACCCGGTGCTCCGGGCGATCCGGTCGGCGGGGTTCTCCGGCCGCTGCGGCCGGTGCGAGTTCGCCGATCTGTGCGGCGGGTCGCGGGCCCGGGCGTTCGCCACGACCGGCGACCCGCTCGGCGAGGACCCGGCGTGCGCCTACCGACCCGTCGGGGAGGAACCGGCCCTCGTGTGAGGCGGCCGCGGTCCGGCCCGGGACCACCCCGACGCCACCCGCGTCGGGTTCACTGGTCCGATGGACGGCGCGACCCGCCCCTGGGTGCTGCACGTGGACCTCGACCAGTTCATCGCGGCGGTCGAGGTGCTGCGGCGCCCGGAGCTCGCCGGTCTGCCGGTCATCGTCGGCGGCCGCGGCGACCCGACGGAGCGGGCCGTCGTCTCGACCGCCTCGTACGAGGCGCGCGCCTTCGGCGTCGGCTCCGGCATGCCGCTGCGGGTCGCGGCGCGCAAGGTGCCGGACGCCGTCCTGCTCCCCGTCGACGCGCCCGCCTACACCGCGGCGTCCGAGCAGGTCATGGCGGTGCTGCGCGCCCACGAGGGCGCCGTCGTCGAGGTGCTCGGCTGGGACGAGGCGTTCGTCGGCGTGACCACCGACGACCCGGAGGGCGTCGCCCGCGCCCTGCAGGCCGCGGTCCTCGTGGCGACCCGGCTGCACTGCTCGGTCGGCATCGGCGACACCAAGGTGCGGGCGAAGATCGCGACCGAGTTCGGCAAGCCGCGCGGCGTCTTCCGGCTGACGGCCGGGAACTGGTTCGAGGTCATGGCGGAGCGGCCGACCCGCGCCCTGTGGGGCGTCGGCGCGAAGGTCTCCTCGCGTCTGGCGAAGCACGGGATCACGACGGTCCGCGAGCTCGCGGACGCGGACGTCGACCTCCTCGTCGCCGAGTTCGGCCCGCGGATCGGCACCTGGTACGCCGATCTCGGCCACGGGCGGGGTTCGGCGACGGTCGACCCCACCCCCTGGGTCCCGCGCGGGCACAGCCGCGAGCACACCTACCAGCAGGACCTCACGGCACCCGAGGAGATCGAGGCCGCACTGCGCACCCTCGTCACCGAGGTGCTGGCGGACGTCGTCGCCGAGGGCCGCCCCGTCGTCCGCCTGACGCTCAAGGTGCGCTACAAACCCTTCTTCACCAAGACGTTCAGCCGCACGCTGAAGGCGCCGACCACCGACGCGGACCTCCTGGAGCGCGAGTCGCTGGCGCTCGTGGTCCGACGCGAGGAGGGCCGCGCGGTCCGTCTGCTGGGGCTGCGGTTCGAGATGACGATGCCCGGGCCCGACGGGACCTAGACCCGCGCCCTGAGCCACTCGATGTCGGCGCTCTGCCCCTCGACCCCGCCCGGGGTCTCGCAGACGACCGGTGCGCCGGCCTCCCGGACGACGGCCACGAGCGCCTCGCCGTCGACGAACCCGGACCCGAAGTTCGTGTGCCGGTCGGCCCCGGAGTCGAACTCGTCGCGCGAGTCGTTCGCATGGACGAGGTCGATCCGGCCGGTGATGGCCTTGATCTTCGCCGCTGCGTCGACGAGGTCGATGCCCCCGGCGTGCGCGTGACACGTGTCGAGGCAGAACCCGACGTTCTCGGCGCCGGACGCCCGGCCGACCGCCTCCCAGAGCCGGTCGATCGCCTCGAGCCGGCGGGCCATCGCGTTGTCGCCGCCCGCCGTGTTCTCGATGAGCAGCGGGACCGGCAGGTCCAGCCCGTCGACGCACTTGCGCCAGTTGTCGAAGCCGACGCCCGCGTCCTCGTCCGTGCCGAGGTGGCCGCCGTGCACGACCACCCCCTTGGCGCCGATCTCCGCGGCCGCGAGCACGTGCTGCTGGAGCAGCTTGCGGCCCGGGATCCGGATCCGGTTGTTCGTCGCGGCCACGTTGATCGGGTACGGCGAGTGCACGTAGAGGGACACCCCCGCGGCCTCGGCGGCCGCCCGGAGCGCGGCCGCGCCGCCGGGGTACCGGACGACGGGCCCCTTGTAGCTCTGGGGGTCGCCGAGGAACATCTGCACGACGTCCGTGCCGCGGGCCAGGGCCTCTGCGACGGGGTCTTCCTGGTCGACGTGTGCACCGATGGAGAGCGCCATGCACCAACCCTAGGAGGTCGTCACCGTCCCGCCGTCCGGGGACGTCGCCGGCGCGCCCGGCGGCACCAGCGGCACCGTCACCGCCGCGACGTCTCCGCGTTGCCGGTCGACGGGGACCGCGAGCGGCCCGTCCGGGGTCTGGACGACGACGACGTCGGGGCCCGGGGACGCCGCGACGAGCCGCGCGACGTCGGCCGCGGACCAGACGAGCGCGGCGCCGTCCGTGCGCGGCCAGGAGAGCACCCGCGCCCCGGTGATGGCTGCCACCTCGTGCGCCAGCGCGGGGTCGCCCGCGCCCACGAGGACGACGTACCGCACCCGCTGCACCGCGTGCGGGCGCATCGCCCGCTCGGCGCGGAACAGCGCGGCGTGCGCGCCGGCCACCGCGGCCGCCACGACGAGGATGCCGAGGGCGAACCGCAGCGAACGCAGCGTCCCGAGGGTGACGGCCCCGGCGAAGAGGTCCTCGAGGAGGACGTAGACGACGCCGATGAGGGCACCGACCGCCACGAGCACACCGACCCCGGTGACCGCGACGAGGTACGTGCGCCGGGTCACCGACGCCCGCTCCGGTCCGGGGGTGGTCCGGCAGGCGGCCTGTGCCGTCCGCCAGGCGAGCCACCAGACGGGCACGCCGACGAGGAGCGCGGCCACCGCGACGAGCGCGGTGTTCGCCGCCGGGGTGCCGGCGACCGCCACCGAGCGGGTGAGCGCGTCGACGAGCGCGACGACGAGCATCACCCCGCCGACGCAGGTCGCGAGCAGCCCGAGGACGGCGGACGCGTAGTCGCGCAGCCGGTGCGCCTCGTCCCGCCCGGGCCGTGCCGTTGCGGCCGGCCGGGCGAGCAGACCCGTGTGGTACCACCAGAGCAGGGCACCGGCCGCGGCGGTCGCGAGCAGGTGCGGGGTGTTCCGGAAGTGCTCGGCGGCACCGGCCGCGGAGGGCGACCCGAGCGCCCAGACGAGGACGTCGCTCACCGCCCACACCGTGCCGACGACGCCGGTCACGATGCCGACGACGGTACCGGCGGCCAGGGCGTAGGCGTCCGTGAGCACCGCCCGGGGCCGGGACGCGGCGTGCCGCCACCAGTAGAGCGTCCAGACGGTGGCACCGATGAGCAGGGTCGCCGCCGCCCGGCGGAGCTGGTCCTGCGGGTCGACGAACGTGTCCCGCTGCAGCCCGAACGCGAGGTCGAGGGTGTTGCCGACGGTGCCCACGGCACCGACGACCGTCGTCCCGAGCCCGAGCGCGGACCCGAGCAGCAGGTGCGGTGTCGCGTGGTCGGCAGGGGTGAGGGCGCGGTCCAGCCGCCAGTGCACGAGCCAGACGGCCGACCAGACGACCGCCCGGGCCACCGCGCGCGGGTTCTCCGGGTCGACGCCGAGGGCCCAGCCGAGGCTGTCGTGGACGGCGACCATGGCGACGACGAGCGGGACGACGGTGCCGGCGGTCACGTAGGCCGCCCAGCCGAACGAGGTCCGCTCGGCCGGGTCGTCCCGCAGGGCCCGCCGGATCACGAGGCCGACGAGCAGGCCCAGCGGGAGCCCGACGACGACGAACGCGCCGTTCCGGGCCGCCTCGACCGAGCCGGCGACGAGCGGGCCGTCCGTGGCGTAGCGGTCGAGCAGCTGGCCGAGCAGCCCCGCGGCGCCGGTCGACGTCACGAGGACGGCGACGAGCAGGAGCACGTACGTGAACAGCTCGCGCAGCGAGGAGGTCCGGGCCGCGGGGGCGCCGGACCGGTGGGACACCGCCCGGACGACGACCACGACGCCGCCGACGACGGCGAGCAGGACGAGAAGAAGGACCGAGGCGATCATGTCAGCCTCCCGGTGCACTCGTAGAGCGGCCACGGGATGCCGTCGATGCGCCACCCCGCGGTGGTGCGGGTCAGTCGGAACGTGCGCTCCTCGCCGTTGCCGCCCAACGGGTCCGGCCCGGGGTCGACGGCGACGAGCACGCGCACCTGTGCCTGGGTGCCCTGCACGGTCGAGCCGACGAGGTCGACCCGGGTGTCCCGGCTGAGGTAGGCCCGGTCGAGATCGGTTGCAGCACAAGGGCTGCCGGGTGCCAGCAGGTCTGCCGCCGTCACGGTGTCACCGGCGAGGACGGCGGTCACGTACGTCTGGACCACACCCTCGGGCGTCGCCGGGTCCCAGACCTTCGCCGGTCGCGTCACCGCGTACAGGACGAGCGCGAGCACCGCGACCAGCCCCAGGACGACGGCGACGGGGATCAGGGCACGCCGGCGCTCGCCGGTCCGGTCCGGTCCGATGGTCGTCATGGACATCACCGCCCGGCGCGGTCACCGGCCTGGCGGCGCGGGGGCCGCGCCACCCGCGGGCCGGAGTCGCGTCACCTTCAGCGTCGTCGCCCGCAGGACCATCGACCTGGGCCGTTGGTCGCTCGGACCGGCTGCGGGCCGCTCCGGACGCCGATCTGGACCACGATCCGGACGCCGACCCGGCCCGCGGCCACGGGCCGACGGTGTCACGGCGCCGCCGAGCGACGATGATGGTCGGCATGGGACCGAGCGCCGCACCCGCCGCAGGCTACGAGGCGCACCTCGCGGCCGGCCGGCAGCTCTACGCCGGCACCCGCATCGGGCGGCCGGGCCGGGCACGCAGCTACTGGCTGGTCATCGCCGTGATGCGTGCGCTGCGCCTGCGCTGGCGGGTCGACGTCGAGGGCGCGGAGAACGTCGCGCCGGGTGCCGCGGTCCTCGTCGGCAACCACGTGTCCGCGCTCGACCCCGTCGTCCTGGTCATCGGCACCTGGTGGCGGGTCACCGCGTTCACCAAGCTCGAGGTCTTCCAAGGCCGAGGGGCCGCGTTCTTCCGCCTCATGGGCCAGATCCCGCTGCGCCGCGGCGACGCCACGGCCACCGACTGGGCGATCGGCATGGCCGGGCTCGCCCTCGCGGACGGCGGCATGGTCGGGCTCTACCCGGAGGGCACCCGCTCCCCCGACCCGACGAAGCTGCACCGGCTGCACGGCCGGGTGCTCCTGCCGGTGCTGCAGGGCAGCCCCGACGTCCCGGTGCACGCGGTCACGACGCGGTACACGCGCCGCCCCCGCCGCCGCACGCTCGTGCAGGTGCGCGTCTCGCCACCGCTGCCGGTCGACCCACGGACCATGTCCGGCGACGAGATCGTCGCCGTCCTCCGCGACACCCTGCTCGCCCTGGGCGGCCAGACGTACGTCGACCGGTCGGCCCGGGACGCGAAGGCGGACCCCGGCGCGGCGTAAGGCCGCACCGGGGGGTGCGGATCACCGCTAGCATCCAGCGATCTCGTCCTCATCCTCCGGGCGCGGACCTCGGTCCTGACGGGCTGCCCCACGAGAGGACGTCATGACCCGCCGCACCCGCCGCTCCGCCCTGTCCGCCGCCGGTTCACCGGTCGCGGTCCTCGCCCTCGCCGCGCTGTGCGCCGGCTGCGGAGCGTCGTCGGGAGGTGGGTCCACCGCGGCCGGGGCGACGACCTCGGCCGCCGCGCCGTCGTCGTCGGCCTCGCCGCCCGCGACCTCCACCGCGGCGCCGGAGCCCGCCGCGGGCGGTAACCCCCTCGACGCCGCCGACTTCTGCGCCTTCCTCAGCGAGGACGCACCGAAGATCTCCGCGGCCGGCTCACCCGAGGGCGCACTGGCCCAGCTCTCCGGCGACCTCGCCTTCTGGATCGAGGCGCACCCCGAGCAGAAGCCGCGCACCGCCGCGGACCTCGACGAGGCGGCCGCGGCAGCCTGCCCGGACGTCGCGAAGACCGTGCTGACGGCGCTCGGGGCGGAGTCCTTCATGGACGCCTTCAACTGACCGGCGCGACGCCTCACTCGGCCGAGGTGAGCGGCAGGGTCTGCAGGCGCCTGGCACCGTGGTACGTCGCGGCGACCGTCAGGGCGACGAGCAGCGCCCCGCCGGTCGACGCCGCGACGGCCGCGGTGACACCGAACCGGTCGGCGTCCGCACCGAGCAACGCCTCGGTGAGGCCGAGCGACCACTGCCGCACCGACAGGTTCTGGGCGCCGGGCACGAAGCCGGCGACGGTCGTCTCCCACACGATGGCGTAGAGCAGGCCGACGATGACCGCGTTGCGGGTCACGACGGCCAGGCAGAGGAACAGCGCCGCGTAGGCGGTGCACGCCGCGGCGGCCCCGAGGAGGTACGGCACGACGAGCGCACCGGGCGAGTCGGCCAGGACGAGCATGGCGGCAGCCAGCGGCAGGGCACCGAGCGCCAGCGCGACGACCACGGCCGTGGCCAGCTTGCTCACCAGGATCGTGAACCGGCTGATCGGCTTGGAGAGCAGGTAGACGATGGAGCCGTCGTCGATCTCGGGGCCGATCGACCCCGTCCCCGCCAGGAGGGCGACGAGGGGGACGATCGTGCCGAGGCCGAACCCGCCCACCAGGCCGACCGCCGTCCCGTCGTCCGCCCCGGCGACGACGCGGACGACCGCGGCCATCCCGACGAGGACGAGCGGGAGCACGAGCAGCAGCAGGGCACGGCGGCGGCCGAGGAGCCCACGGACCGTCAGCCGGGCGACAGTGGCGTTCATCGCTCCACCAGGTAGGAGAAGACGCTCTCGAGCGACTCGTCGGCCGGTGCCACCTCGTACAGGCGCACGTCGTGGTTCCGGGCGAGCAGGGGCAGCACGTGCACGAAGGCGGCGCGGTCGGCGGCCCGGACGTGCAGCGCAGCCTCGCGCAGCTCGACCCCGGACGTCGACCCGTGCGCCATCAGCGCGGCGGCGAGCGCCCGGTCGTCGCTGGACCTGATCGTGTACTGGTGCGGCCGTTCGGTCATGAGACGGCGGATCTCGCGGAAGTCGCCGGACGCCGCGTGCCGTCCCGCGACCATCACCTCGATGCTGCCGGCGAGCTGCTCGACCTCCTCGAGGATGTGCGAGGAGAACAGGACCGTGCGTCCGTCGTCCGCCATCCGGTGCAGCAGCTCCATGAGGTGCAGCCGCTGGCGCGGGTCCATGCCGTTGAACGGCTCGTCGAGCAGCAGGACGGACGGGTCGTGCACGAGCGCGGTCGCCATCTTGATGCGCTGCTTCATGCCCTTGGAGTACGTCGAGATCTCGCGGTCCTGCGCCGCCTCCATGTCGACCGTCGCCACGGCCCGGGCCGCCGCCGCCTCGGGGTCGGGCAGCAGGTGCAGCCGCGCGTTGGCGAGCACGAGCTCGCGGCCCGTGACGACGTCGTACATGCCCTCGCGCTCGGGCACCAGGCCCAGACGGCGGTAGATCTGCTCGTTGCGCCAGGTCGGCTCGCCGTCGATCGTCACGCTGCCGGCCGAGGGCGCGAGGAAGCCCGCCATCATCGCGATGAGCGTCGACTTGCCCGCGCCGTTGGGGCCCAGCAGCCCGGTGACGCCCGGGCCGATCGTCATGCTGACGTCGTTGACGGCGACCACGTTGCCGAACCAGCGCGAGACCTGGTCGATGACGACGGTGCTCATGAGACGGACACCGTGCGGTAGCGGACCAGCAGGAGCAGGTACGGGACGACGACGAGCGCCGCGGCCGCGGCGACCCAGGCCAGCCCCTGCGCGCCGTCCGGCAGCACCACGCTGGCCGTCGGCTCGGTACCGAAGAGCCACGCGATCATCGTGTCCACCGTCGAGATCGGTGCGGCGAGGGTCGTCCACGTCGCCAGGTCGTCGCGGCCCTGCGTGACCGCAAGGCCCTGGAGCGCGTTCTGGACGCCGGTGACGACGACGAAGAACGCGATGACCGCCGCGACCCCGAGCCCGCGGCGCGGGGTGACGGACGCCAGCAGCAGGCCGGTGCCGGCCATCACCGGCGCCGTGACCGCCGCGCCGACCAGCCCCTGGCCGAGCTGTGCGAGCGTGTCGGACGCCGGGAAGCCGGCGAGCAGGCCGCCGGCGCCGAGCAGCACCAACGGCAGCGCGAGGAGGCCGAGGACCGCGGTGGACAGGGCCGCGTACTTCGCGGCGACGTAGTCCTGCCGGAGCAGCGGCCGTGAGAAGTACAGCGACACCACCCGGAACCGCAGGTCCCTGCTGACGCTCGCGGGCGCCTGCCCGGCGACGTAGAGCGAGAGCGGGATGTAGAGCAGGAACGCGTACGACGTGAGCTCGAACGGGAACTCGCTCTGGCCGGTCACGTTGACGACGATGGCCACGACGAGGGCCGGGAAAGCGATCGCCGCGAGCAGCAGGAACGGCATCACCTTGCTCTTCGCCGACCGCCCCAGCCCGAAGGCACCGCGCAGGCTGTCGACGTACAGCGCCCGGACGATCGCGGCGCGCCCCAGGCGGGCACCCTCGTAGTGCCGGTAGCCGATGTCGTGGATGACACCGCCGCCGGGCGGCGCGGACGCCGTCCGGCCGTCAGGGGACGTCGACATGGTGCGCCTCCTCGCGCGGTGCCTCGAAGAGCTCGGCCATGCGGTGCCGACGGCGCTCCATGCGCACGAGGCCGAGCCCGAGCCCGGCGACGGCGTCCCGGACGGCGTCGAAGGTGCCCTCGCCGTCCAGCACCACCTCGAGCAGGCGCCCGGCCGGGCGGACGTCGAGGCCGCCCTCGCGCAGCAGCCGGGCGACGTCCCCGGCCCGGTCGTCCACCTCGACGACGAGCACCCCGCTCACCGCGGTGACGTCGGCCGTCGACGACGAGCGCAGGAGGCGGCCCCCGTCGACGACGACGACGTGGTCGCAGATCCGCTCGAGCTCGCCGAGCAGGTGCGAGGTCACGAGCACGGAGATGCCGAAGTCGCTGCCCACCCTGCGGATCAGCCCGAGCATCTCGTCGCGGCCGGCGGGGTCGAGGCCGTTCGTCGGCTCGTCGAGGAGCACGAGCTGCGGGTCGTGCACGAGCGCCTGCGCGAGCTTGACCCGTTGCCGCATCCCGGTGGAGTAGCCGCCGATCGAGCGGTAGCGCTCCTCGTAGAGGCCGACGTGACGCAGGACGTCGGCGGTGCGCTCGCGGGCGGCGGTCGCCGGGAGGCCGGACATCCGTGCCATGTGGACGACGAACTCGGTCGCCGTGGTGTCGGCGGGCAGGCAGTCGTGCTCCGGCATGTACCCGACCCGCTCCCGGATGGCCTCACCGGCGTCGCGGACGTCGAGCCCGAGCACCTCGGCGCGCCCCTCGGTCGCGGGGAGCAGGCCGAGCAGGATCTTGATGAGCGTGGACTTGCCCGCGCCGTTGGCGCCCACGAGCCCGACGACGCCCGGCTCGACGTCCAGGGTGAGGGTGTCGACCGCGGTGATGGAGCCGAAACGCATCGTGAGCGCGTCGGTGGCGATCAGAGGCACGACGAACACCCTAGGCGCGCCGACGGAGGCAGACCCTGCAGCCAGCCCCCCTCCTGCACTGCGGCCGGCCCCCGTGGAGCCGCGGTCGGGACCTGATCGTGATGGCCCGGACACGGTACGAATCCGGCCTTTCGTCGGCGCCATGATCCGGGCATGCTTCGTGCCGCACGGTCCTCACGGATCGCGCTCATCGGGGAGTGGGGCATGCCGCAGTTCGTCGCGCCGCCGGAGTTCCTGGCGGCCGTAGCCGAGCGCCGTCGCCGCCGGCGTCGTCGTACCAGGGTCCTGACCGCGGCCGTTCTCGTCGCCGCGCTCGGCGCCGCCGGGGCCGTGGTCGTGACGCGGGACGGAGGCGACGACGCCACCGCCGTCCCGGCCGCCCTGACGGCCGCCCGGTGCAGCACACCGGCGACGCCGCTCGTCGTCGCCGCGTCGGCGGACAAGTCCGCCCTCATGAAGCGCTTCGGCGAGGAGTTCTCCCGGTCGGGCCAGGACGCGGCCGGTCGCTGCGTGCAGGTCACCGTGGTCCCCAAGTCGTCCGGTGCCGCCGCCACCGCGCTCGCCGCGGGCTGGCCCGAGCGGGACGGCGAGCGTCCGGACGTCTGGTCGCCGACGGGCTCGATCTGGTTGCCGCTCCTGGAGGACCGGCTCGTCAAGGCGCAGCGCTCGAGCCTGATCCCGACACCGGACGACGTACCGCACCTGGCGTCGTCCCCCATGGTCGTCGCCATGCCCCGCCCGATGGCGACGGCGCTCGGCTGGCCGGACAAGCCCATCGGCTGGGCGGACCTGCTCACGCTCGCGTCGTCGCGGAAGGGCTGGGGCGCCTACGGGCACCCGGAGTGGGGCCGGTTCAGCCTGGGCAAGACCAACCCGAACTTCTCGCACGCCGGCCTCGAGGGCACCGTCGCCACGTACTACGCAGCCGTCGGCCGGATGTCGGGGCTGCGCTCAAAGGACATCTCCGCCGCCACCACCCGCCGGTTCGTCGCCGGGGTCGAGCAATCCGTCGTCCGGTACGGCGACACGACGGCGTCGTTCCAGTCGGACTGGCTGCGCGCCGACGACAAGGGCAAGGCGCTGCAGTACATCTCCGCTCTGGTCACCGAGGAGAACCTCGTCCCGTCCTACAACGAGGGCAACCCGACGGGGGACCCCGCCCTGGCGGGCGAGCACCGGGCACCGCAGGTGCCGCTGGTCGCGGTGTACCCGAAGGAGGGCACCTTCGTCGCGGACCACCCGTACGCGCTCCTCAGCGCTCCCTGGGTGACCCCGGCGAAGCGGGAGGCCGCCGACGCGTTCCTGGCGTACCTGCTCAGCCCCACCGTCCAGAAGCAGTGGCAGGACAACCACTTCCGCGACGCCGCCGGCCGGCCCGGCGACGACGGCCTAGCGCAGGGCGTCATCCCCGACCAGCCCCGGCGCGTCCTCACGCCGCCGTCCCCGCGGATCACCGGCGAGATCCTCGACAGCTGGGCGGAGCTGCGCAAGACCGCCAACGTGATCAGCCTCGTCGACGTGTCCGGGTCGATGGCGGAGCCGGTCCCGGGGTCGTCGAAGACCCGGCTGGACGCCGCCGTGGACGCGTCCGAGGCCTCGCTCGAGCTGTTCACCGACCACGACGAGGTCGGCCTGTGGGCGTTCTCCGGCGGCGTCCGCGGCGTGCAGGACTGGGAGGAGCTCGTCCCGGTCGGCCCGATGGACGGCGCGGTGGGCGACCAGGTCCGCCGGAAGGCGATCGCCGCTGCCCTGCGCGACCTGCGGCCGAGCGGCGACACCGGTCTGTACAACAGCGTCGCGGCGGCGTACCGGAGCGTCCTCGACCGCTACCGCGACGACCGCATCAACGCCGTCGTCGTCCTCACCGACGGCAGGAACGACGCCGACGGCGGGCTCCAGCTGCAGGGCCTGCTGAAGCTCATCAAGAGCATCTCGGGCGGCCGGGAGATCCGCGTCATCACGATCGCGTACGGCCCCGATGCCGACGCCGAGAGCCTCGCCGAGATCGCGCGTGCGACCAAGGGGGCCAGCTACGTCGCGGCCACGCCCGCCGACATCCCGAAGATCTACTCCGCCGCGCTGTCGAACCTCTGACCGGGGGCGTCTCGAACCAGGAAGGCTTCCGTCCGGAATCCTGGCTAGCGTCCTGCGCCGAGGTCCCGACGTGAGGCTGGAGGAGACGACCGATGAGCGATGTCGTGACGTGGCTGCTGGACGCCGACCCGGCCGTCCGGTGGCAGGTGCTCCGAGACCTCACGGACGCACCGACCGCCGAGGTGGCCGCGGAGCGGGCACGGGTGGCCGAGACCGGTTGGGGCAAGCGGCTTCTCGACCTGCAGGACGGCGGGCAGTGGGCCGGCGGGGCATGCTTCCCCGGCAAGGACTGGCGACCGTCGCAGCCGGTCGTGGGCGACCCCGAGGGCCAGCCGTGGACCTCGACGCTGCCGACCCTGCGGCTGCTGCGCGAGCTCGGCGTCGAGCCGGGCCACCCCGCGGTGCGCGCGGCCGTGGCCGGCGTCCGAGAGCACTGCCGGTGGGAGTACGCCGGTGAGCCGTTCTTCGCCGGCGAGGTCGAGCCGTGCATCAACGGCGGCACCGTGACGATCGGCGCCTACTTCGGCGAGGACGTCGACGGCATCGTCGCCCGTCTGCTCGGTGAGCAGCTCGAGGACGGCGGCTGGAACTGCGAGGCGGAGAACGGCTCCGTCAGGTCGTCCTTCCACTCGACGATCTGCGTGCTCGAGGGCCTGCTCGAGTACGAGCGCGCGGGCGGCCCCCGTCCGGTCGCGCAGGCACGCCGGCGCGGCGAGGAGTACCTGCTCACGCGCAGGCTCTTCCGCCGCGCGAGCACTGGGGAGACCGTCGACCCTGACTGGCTGTTGTTCTCGTTCCCCCCGCAGTGGTACTACGACGTCCTGCGAGGCCTCGAGTACTTCCGGGCCGTCGGAGGCACCCCGGACCCGCGGCTCGCCGACGCGGTGCAGCACGTCCGCGACACGCAGCAGCCCGACGGCACCTGGCTCCTGGAGAACACCCACCCCGGGCTCGTGCACTTCGAGCTCGAGGAGGGCGACGGGAAGCCCAGCCGCTGGAACACGTTGCGCGCGTTGCGGGTGCTGCGGTGGTACGACGGCCCGTGAGCGCCGCTAGTCGGAAGCCCTCAGGGGCTCGAGGGCGGCCAGGACGAGATCGAGGCCGAAGACGAACTCCTCCGCCGGGTCGTAGTCGGCAGCGAGAAGCGCCGCGGCGGACTCGTTGAGGTAGGGGAACTCCTCGGGAGGAAGCTGCGGCAGGTAGACACCCTCGGCCATGTCGGCGAACTCGTCGGCGGTGTCGAAAGGGAGGCTGGCCTCCTGCAGGGCGAACCCGTAGACGTAGCTGTCGAGCAACCAGTTGGCGTGCGTCGCCATGAGGACCGGGAAGCCGGCCTTCCGCAGGCAGGCGGTGACCGCTTCGCGGTGGCGGAGGTTGGCGGGCCCCGGTGAGGTCCGCGACTCCATGAGGCCGATCGCCCACGGGTGGCGCGCGAGAACCTGCCGGGCCGACAGCGACCGCCGTCGCATCGCCGACTGCCAGTCGGTCTCCTCGGGCGGGAGCTCGATCTCCTCGAACACGAGGTCGATCATGGCGTCGAGCAGCTCGTCCTTGCTCGCCACGTAGTGGTACAGCGACATCGCACCTGCGCCGAGCGCGTCGGCCAGCCGGCGCATGCTCAGCCCGTCGACCCCTTCTCGGTCGGCGATCCGGACCGCCTCGACCACCACCCGCTGCTTGCTCAGACCCGCGTCCGACGCGACCTGGCGGCGTCCCTTCACAGGCACGGGTGGTCTCCTCTCGCTCCCTCCGACGGCTTGACAATCGTACGGCGTACGTCGATAGTACAGCGTACGTCGTACAGCGTACGAACGAGCGTGGATCCACCTGGACATGAGGAGCTCCTGTGGGAACCGAACAGCGATCCGGCGTCGGAGCACGCCCGGTGCCGGGCGCGGGCCCGGCCGGTGCGGCGACGATGCGGGCCGCCGTCCAGCACCGCTACGGCCCGCCCTCGGTGCTCTCGTCGTCCGAGGTCGGGGTACCGGCGCCCGGTCGGCGCGACGTGCTCGTCCGGGTGGTCGCGGCCTCGGTGCATCCCGGCGACTACTTCGTGATGACCGGTGAGCCGTACGTGCTGCGGCTGGCGTTCGGGCTGCGCCGGCCGCGCCACGGCATCCCGGGCAGGGACCTCGCCGGCGTGGTGGCAGCGGTCGGGAGAGCCGTCACGACTCTGCGCCCCGGCGACGAGGTGTTCGGCTGGAGCACCGCGGGAACGCTCGCGGAGTACGCCTGCGTCCCGGCGGACAACCTGGTGCCCGTGCCTGCCGACGTGTCGATCGTCGACGCGGCGGCGGTGCCCACGTCAGCCATGACGGCGTTGCAGGCACTGCGTGACGTCGCGGGCCTCCGCCCGGGCCAGAGGGTGCTCGTCACGGGCGCATCGGGCGGCGTGGGCTCCTTCGCCGTGCAGATCGCCAAGGCGTTCGGCGCCGAGGTGACGGGGGTGTGCAGCACCCGCAACGTCGACCTGGTCCGGTCGCTCGGCGCCGACCACGTCGTCGACTACACCAAGACCGACTTCACCCGCACCGAGAACCGCTACGACGTCGTCCTCGACAACGTGGAGGCCCAGCCCCTCGCGGCTGTCCGCCGGGTGCTGACCCCCACCGGCACCCTCGTCCCCAACAGCGGACGCGGCGGCCGCTGGCTCGGCCCCCTCGGTCGGATCGTCAGGGCCCGTGCGCTGTCCGGGTTCACCCGTCAGCGGCTGAAGCCCTTCCTGTCGGTCGAGAAGCGCCAGGACCTGCTCGCCCTGGCCGACCTGCTCGCGACCGGGCAGGTCAGACCGGTCATCGACCGCACCTACCCCCTCGCCGAGGCAGCCGAGGCCCTCCGCCGCGTCGGGGCCGGCCACACCCGGGGGAAGGTCGTCGTCACCGTCTGACGACGCCGATCCGCGCGAACACCCAGTACCTGCTCGACACCTGCCATCCGCCCGAGACGAAGGAGTGACGACGTGAGCACCCAGAGGACAGAACCCACCGCGCCGGAGGACCGACAGGTCCAGGACCGGGGGTTCACCCCGCGGGTCGTCGGCGGCGCCGCGGTCGCCTACGCCGCGTCGGTGATGGTGCAGATCGCGATGTTCACCGGTGCACCCGACTACGGTGCCTCTCCCGCTGAGGTCCTCGCGTACCACGCCGCGAACCGGGGCGCCGTGTCCGTCGCCGTGGGCCAGGAGGCCCTGAACCTGTTCCTGCTCCTGCTGTTCGTCACGGGACTGCACGGGCTCGTGCAGCGCCGTGGCGGCGCAGGGGCGGACTGGTCGCGGCTCGCGGTGGCAGCCGGGGCGACGCTCTCGGCGGTGTACGTCCTCGTCATGAGCACGCACGTCGCGGTCGTGCTCGCCGCGGACGGCCTGGCCGCACCGACCCCCGCCCTCGAGGTGCTCTGGCAGCTCCACGCCGCGGCCTACGGGCTCTCGCTGCCCGCCCTCGGGGCGACCTTCGTCGGCGCGGCGCTGGCCACCCACGTGAGCGGGTTGACGCGGCCGTGGCAGCGGCTGCTCGCCGTCGCGGGCGGCGGCGTCCTCATCGTGGCCGGCACCGGAAGCCTCGCCATCGCGGACGGCTCGCCCCTGCTGTTCGTCGGGCTCCCGGGGCTGGCGGCGTGGCTCGTCTGGCTCGTGGTCACCGGTGTTCGCCTCATGCGTGGACGCGGCTGACGTCGCTCTCGGAAGGTAGGCGCCGGTCGACGCCGTCCAACTGGTCCTGAAGCCACCCTCGACGTCCGTGATCTTCTGCGGCATCGTGGTTCCGGCCCTGAGATGCGGCCGGTCGCTCACTGCCGACCTCGAACCCGGCGGGGCGGGCGTCCAGCTCTCGGAGCAGCGCTTCGAGCCGAGCCGGCAGGACGACGACCGGAGAGGACGCCATGGCCCGCACCCTTGTGGTCTGCTCGGACGGGACGGGCAACTCCCTGCACCGCAGGGCCAGCAACGTCAGCGCCCTCATCGGCCTGCTGGCCCTGGACCGCGAACGCCAGATCGTCATCTACGACCAGGGCATCGGGACGGGGGCGGACCCGGCCGGTGCCGTCGACCGGCTGCAGACCGCCGCCGCCCGGGACGCGCTGCTCGTCCAGGGCGCCGCGCCCGGCACGGGGTTCCGCGCCGGCTGGGACCGGCTGCGCGGGCAGGCGACCGGCCACGGTCTGAAGGAGAACGTCGGCCAGCTGTACCTGGCGCTCGCCGAGCAGTACGCCCCGGGCGACCGGGTGTTCCTGTTCGGCTTCAGCCGCGGCGCGTTCACCGTAAGGGCACTCGCCGGGCTGCTGCACCGGTGCGGCCTGCCCCGGCCCGGGGACGACGGCGGTGTGCGGTTCGAGCAGGCCTGGACGGTGTTCCAGCAGATGCGTCCTGTCGGCGAGGTCGCTGCCCGGATCGAGGCCCTCAAAGGTCTGAACCAGGACTGCCCGGTGCACTTCCTCGGTGTGTGGGACACCGTCAAGTCGCACGGCGGCCTGCTGCCGGTGAGGCTGCCGCACCTGCGGCACAACCCGGACGTCCGCCACGTCCGGCACGCACTGGCCCTGGACGAGCGCCGGGCCTGGTTCACCCCCACCACCTGGGGCGGTCTCGACCTCGACCAGGAGCCGGCCCGGGCGATGTCCCGGCTGGATCCCGCGGTCCGGCAGCGGATCCTCGACCAGGACGTGCTGGAGGTCTGGTTCCGGGGTGCGCACAGCGACATCGGTGGCGGCGGGGAGCAGCACGCCACCACCGCCCGGATCGCCCTGCGCTGGATGACGAGCGAGGCCGCAGCGGTCGACGGCGGGCTGGCCCTCAGCCCGTCCGGCGTCGCCCTGCTGGAGGAGGCCGATCCGCCGGGCCCACCCGTCATCCATCCCTCCTGGACACCGGCCTGGCGAGCGGTCGAGCAGGTGCCCCGCTTGGAGATCGACAACGCCCGGCTGTGGCCGGTCAGGGTTCCCGGATGGGGCAGCACGGGCGTGCGCAAGCCCGCTCTGTCCCGCCGCGAAGGCGTGGTCCACGTGCACACCACGGCCGCCGACCACCACGCCATCCCCGGCCCGGTGCACCTCTGCGAGACCGGGGTTCCGCACCTCTGAGCCGTCGTCGACCTGGTCTGCACCGGCCACGGAGTCGTAGCGCTCACCTCGGCCACGGGGCGGCGATCGGTCCCGTAGGTGCAGGTCAACGGCATGATTGCCGCGCGGAGGCATCTGCGGAGGGCAAGGGATTCGAACCCCTGAGGACGGGTTGGGTACCGCCCTAACGGTTTTCAAGATCGAGCCAGACGTGCCGATTGACCTGCACAGATGGGCGGGCGAGGAACCTGTCAGCCATGCCGCAGCCAGAAGCCGCGAGGCTCGCCATCGCGACAGGAGATGACGAGGTCGTCGATCATCGCGACCACCGCCTACAACGCACACACCTGTGAGCGGGACTGCCTGGTGATCCATGGCGGCTGCGTGCGCCTCCAGTCGACGGCTGGGGACCCGTCTGACTGCTGAGGAGGTCGCAGTCCGCCCCTGGTCCCGCTGCCCGTCACGATGTGATGCGTGAAGTCACGCCTTCGTCGTGAGAGCTGTCCGCGGGGACGGTCCCGACAGAGGAGGAACCGTGACCACCACATCCACGACGACCACCACGCCGACATCTGCTACCGCGGCGACCACTGCGCAGGGGTCTGACGCTGCTCGGCTCCTCGCCCAGCAGTTCATCGACTTCCTCGAGACCGGGGTCGTCGCCGACGGGCTGTTCGCGCCGGACATGTTCACGGACTTCACCCTGCCGTTGTGGCGGCTCCAGGCAGACACCGCCGATAGCGGGGTCGCGTTGCGGGCGGCAGGCCACCCAATGGTCGGACGCGTACCGCGGCACCGCCTGGACTTCATGGACGGCGGGTTCGTCCTTGAGGTCGAGGAGCAGTGGGAGACGGGCGACGACGAGTGGTACTGCCGCGAACTGTTCCGCGCAGACGTCGTGGACGGGTCGATCCGCGAGCTGGCGGTCTACTGCACCGGGGACTGGCCCTCCGCCCGAGTCGCGGAGCACCGCGCCGCCGTCCGACTCCTGCGTCCCTGACGAACCCGGAGCCCGCTCCTACGATGGTCGCCATGGCGGACCCCGCCGACCCCGTTCACTCCGACAGCGCCGAAGCCGGCAGCCCGGGGCACGGCCCACGTCGCGTGCTTGTCCGCGGCTTCGAGGCCGCCCGTGCGGACGGCGATGTGGTGGCGATGGCGGAGGCCGCCCGCCGGCTGGCCGGTGACCGCCGGTTCGGGGCGCCAGCCGTGTCGGCGGGCTACCTCCACGAGACCTATGAGCGGACAGTGGCGTCCGGGCCGCTGCGGCTGCGGGCATTGCTCGCCGTCGAGCTGGCGCGGGTCTGGGGGTACGCCAACGAGTTCGAGCGCGCGGCGCCGTTCGCCGCGGACGCACTGGAGGTGGCCGAGCGCCTGGGCGACCCGGCCATCCTGGCCGCAGCGTTGGACGCCGACCTGCTCGGCCGCTGGGGACCGGATGACCTGCCCGACAGGGTCGCCGTGGCGGCCCGGCTCGACGGGCTGGCCGGGCGGCTGACAGACGTCGAGGGTCGATTGTCGGCCGCCCTGTGGCGACTGACCACCGGACTGGAGATGCTCGACGTGGTTGCCGTCCACCGCCAGCTCCGGGTCCTCGACGATCTCGAACGCGAGAGCGGCTCGGCCCGGGTGCAGATGTTCTCGGCCTCCCGGCACGGCATGCAAGCGCT
The DNA here is from genome assembly GCF_002198675.1 of Kineosporia sp. R_H_3. Taxonomy (GTDB): domain Bacteria; phylum Actinomycetota; class Actinomycetes; order Actinomycetales; family Kineosporiaceae; genus R-H-3. Next base: position 31,460 of record NZ_MWLL01000186.1, read on the forward strand.
GCTCGTCGGGGACGTCGCGGCAGCACACTCTTGCCTGGACACGGTCCGTACAGCTGCCCGGGCCAGCGGCGAGCCGGACGGCGAGGCACTCGTCCATGTCCTCGCGTCCGGGATCGCGCGGCAGGAGGCCGACCGTGAGGCCCTTCGCCGGGAGGCCATCGACTACGAGACGTTCGGGACCACGCAGGGGATCCGCTCGGTGACTGCCGAGGCATGCGTGCTCTGGCTGGAGGCCGGCGAGCCCGACCGCGCGGCGGAACTCCTCGAGCAGGTGGCGCCCGGTGGTCTGGCACAGGTGCCCCGGGACGTGGACTGGCTGCTCGTCGTCACGTCCGTTGCCGAGGTCGCTGCCGGCGTCGGCCTGCCGGGCCTGCTGCGCGAGGCCGTGGAGGAGTTGACGCCGTACACCGGCCGGGGCGTCGTCAACGCCGGGGGTGTCGCGTTCGTCGGCGTCGTGGACCACATCCTCGCGATTGCCTGCGCCGCGCTCGGCCTTGAGAGGGAGGCGGCGCGGCACACCGCCGCGGCGGCCACCGGCTACCGGCGGCTCGGGGCCACGTGGTGGTCGCAACGGCTGCAGAAGCGGGACCTGACGACCCACGGGACGTCCAACTCTCCTCCGCCGACGGCCTCCGCGGCCTCGCCCGACACGATCATGCTGGTCCCCGAGGGGGACGACGTCTGGCTCGTCGGTCCGGCTGACCGAGCCTCGATCGTCAAAGGTGTCAAGGGTTTCCGGTACCTAAGGCTGCTCCTGGCCCGCCCCGCGGTCCCACTGACGGCGCCCGCCCTCGTCGCCGCCGTCAACGGGACCAGCGGCAAGGCGATCCTGCAGGACGCGATGGGCGAACTGCTCGACCGGCGCGCCCTGACCGAGTACCGACGACGGCTCGGCCAGCTCGACGAGATGCTCGACGACGCACAGCACGCCGGCGACCACCACCGCCTGGAACAAATCGCCACCGAACGGGAGTTCCTGCTCGACGAGCTTGCCTCCGCGACAGGCATGGGCGGTCGCGTCCGGCGCTCCGGAGGCGACAACGAGCGGGCAAGAGTCGCCGTCCGCAAGGCGATCGCAACAGCCATCGCTCGCATCGCCGACGCCGACGCCGCAACCGGCCGCCTGCTCACCGACACGGTGCGGACCGGCGCGACCTGCGTCTACAACCCGGATCCGGCGCGCCCGGTGGAATGGATCCTGGACAGCACCTCTGGCACCGCGGGTTGAGGGGGATCTACGGGACACGGCCTCGTGGGCCAGTGGGGATTCAGTGGGTGGTGCCGCTCGCCCCTTTCGTCGCGATGACTTGTTGATCCATCCCGCTCGAGCGGTCGCGGTGGATGCCGGGACCAGGGACGACGTAGACATCGGGGCAGATCCCGGTACGGCACCACGACCGGTAGCACGCATACAAGGAGGCGAGGCGCTCTGGTGTGCGGAACAGCCTTGCCCGCGGCTTCTCAGACATGCCGGAGCTGTACGCCGCTGTGGCCTTGGCTGCCAGGGGGACGCGTGGCACGATCGCTTGAACTGCTTGACCGGAGGGATCAGTCATGGGTCTTCACGCCGCTGTAGCTACGACCATCCTGCCGACATCCATGCCGGACATGGCGCGGACCTTCTATGGCGAAGTCCTTGGGTTGACGTTCCGCGGTCTGGACGCCGACGGGAAGCTCCTGTTCGCGTTGGCCGGTGGCTCGACGTTGGCGTTGATCGAGAAACCGGCCGGCTCGCAAGCGGACCACACCGCCATTAGCTTCGAGGTCGGTGACATCGGTGAGACCATCCACGAGCTGCAGGCGCGCGGCGTGGTGTTCGACGACTACGATCTTCCCGGCCTGAAGATGGTTGATCACGTCTGCGTCCTCGGCGCCGAGAAGGCCGCCTGGTTCAAGGATCCCGACGGCAACATCCTGTGCCTCCACGAGCCTCTCAACCGCTGACTCCACAGGCAAGACACCACCCGGATCCTCGAACCGAGACCCCCGGTTCGGGACCGACACTCCACCGACGGGCGCGAACTGAACCCGCCGACTTGCATGGGCGGTGCCAAGCGCACGAGGAACCGATCAGCGCCCAACCGCCGCCGTCTCTTGGCAGGCACTGCGCCCAGGCCCGGCCACACAATGCGGGAGCCGGGAACGGCGCCCGGTCTGACGTGTGACCGGCGCACCGGGCGCCGCCACTCCCCGCAGGTTCCCCTGCCTGGCCGCGGGTAGCGGAGACGGGATACCCAGAACCGGGCACCGCCAACCATGACGTTCGCGAGATCGCCAGTTCGGCCGGTATGTCACGCATCCATGATCGGCCCTACAGTGAGCCTGCTCGAGTGTCCGCTCGGCCTTCCCCTACCCCCGTTCGGGAGCCGCAACGGCCTCGGGTCATCGCCCTGGCGGGTCACCCACCGACCCGCGGCGGGCCGACGCCGGGCCTCGACCGCCTTGCTGCCGGGCACCGAGGACCTCAGGTACCCGCCGGTCGAGCGGCTCGTCGGCCAGTGCTTCGCGCGAGCGACGGGCACGCACAAGGTCCTCCTGCCGCCGCCCGGGTCCGCACCAACCTCACCGGCTTGTGCCGGATCCTCGCCGAGGACTTCGGGTCGTCCCTCGACGACGCCGTCGACACCGTCCCCTGGATGTGCCAGAAGATCGCCTTCAACGCCGACCGGCTGCTCGCCCACCCCGAGCACGCCGACCAGCTCGCCGCCGACCTGCTCGGCTGGACCGACGACGACGTCCCCGACGGCCGCCCCCCGGTCCGGCACGAGGGCCTCGCCGTCGAAGGCCGCCGGCTCGCGTTCCGGTCCCGCGGCGCCACCCTGACGATCGCCTGCTCGTGCGGCGGCCGTGTCCCCATCGACCACGAACCCGACGCCATCCTGCGCTGCCGGGACTGCGGCGAGTGGGGCGTCCTCGCGCACTGGAAGGCCCGGCTCGCCCCGAACCTCGACAAGCCCATGACGGCCCCCGACCTCGTCGCGTGGCTCGCCCTTGAGCACCGGCTCGCCGTCAGCGAGCAGACGCTGCGGCAGTGGGCGTCCCGCGGGAAGGTCGCCCGGCACCCGAAGGACGACGCCGGCCGGACGACGTACGACCCCGTCGAGGTTGCCGGGTTCGCCCTCGAGCAGCGCTCCAAGCGGACACGCCGGACGCGGCCGGCGTGACGACGTTGGGGCGCCGAGTGGTACCAGACGACACGCCGTCCGGCAGTCTCGAATCCGACGAACACGCCTGAACGGTGTCGGATGCCCCGCTACCGTCGATGGCCATGACTACCGTGCTCGACCTGAACGGCGGCGTCGTCGGGTCCGACGTCTCGCTGCGTTCCCCTCACGCGAGCCGCGAGACGATCCGGGGCACCCTGCGAGCTCTGTCGTTTCGAACCGTCGAGGGCCAGGACCAGCCCGTCGTTCACCTGCAGATCGAGACGATGGGTGGCATCGCCCGGATCACCGTGCCCGCCGACACGCTCGTGGACGTGCCCTGGTGAGCGGCCTCGAGTTCATCGCCGACATCGTCCACTCCATCGCGTGGCCGGCAGTCGTCGCGCTACTGGTGTGGACGCAGCGCAAGGCGATCGCCGTGTTCGTCAAGAAGGTCAAGTCGGTGTCTGCTGGCAAGGACGGCGTCACCGCGCTCACCGAGCTTCCGGCGCCACCCGAACTCACGAAGGCCGCCGCGGACGCAGACGCTCCGCCCACCGATCGCGAACTCGCCGCCGCGGCACGGCGAGTGACCTTCAACGGCGACAGGACGCGGCCGCCGGAGACGCGTGCCGGCGGCGACTACGTCACGCGCAATCAAGGATTCCCCGACGACGGTCCCCCGGCAGCGCTCGTCGGCGCCGCGACCATCAGGCGCGAGGCGGCAACCGAGCTCATGCGGCAGGCATTCGCCTTCGGGTACGGGGCGCGTGACATCTGGCCCTCAGCCTCCACCCCTGAGCTCGTCGTGAAGTGGCGCGACGGGCAAGAGCCGCTCATCCTGATCCAGGGCAAGCACGCGGCGACCGAGGTCGCCCCGACCGACGAGGGCGGGCTGTGACGGACGACGAGCCGGACAACATCCGACGACTGGACGACGCGCGCGCCCGTCGCGCAGAAGGCACGGACGGCGTTGACCTCGCCACCATCGGCGCCGACGTCGCCGACCTCCTCGCAGGCAGGGGGCGGCACGCCACCCACATCCGCGAGCAGGTCGGCAGGCTGGTCACATGCTCCTGCGGCCTCGTGGTCGCGCTGCGGTAGCTACTCGGCCCCTGACTTTCGTGGGGCTCGCGACACGAGTTGACGGCGGCGGGCCGTGGAGACCAGCGCGGCCCCCGCCCTCCGGCAGGGAGGCGGGGGCCGGCAGACGACGAGGTCTCAGCCGCCTGGAAGGAGAGCAGCCTGCACGCTGACAGGCCTGTCGGATGCTCACCAACGATTCAGGTATCGGCCGCCGCACCTACTGTCTTGACTAGGGGCTCGGTGCGGGAACGGGAGCGGATGTGACGGATCCGTCACGTGATCGACGTCCCGCTCCGGCAGCCCTACAGTGGCTGTTGCCCGAGTCGCCGAGCACTCTCTCCGTACCCCCTGTTCGGGAGCACGCTCATCTCGGGTGATCGCCCGGGTGCATCCCCCCGAGACGCCCGGGCGGGCGGCCGGGCCCCGGTGGTCCTTCAGACCCAGCACGCCGCCGGGGCCCGGCTCGCCAGGCATCCGTCGGCGCCCCTCCGATGACCTCGTCGCGCGAGTGCCGCGCTGACGAAGTGACCTCGGTGAGGCATACGGATGAATCGCACCGATGTAGTTCGTCAACTCTGAGCGAAACACTCAACCAGACCCTACTGTCACCCGTTGTGACGTAGGTATGGTCAGGGAACAGTGCCAGACGATCGAGAGGTCCGTTGTGTCTCAGGGGTCGACGTTCTTGCTTCCGGGATCGCCGCCGGAGTTCTACACCGACGCGGTGCGCATCAACGTGTCCCCCTACGGACTGAGGCTCGACTTCGGGCTGCAGGCAGATTCGCCGAATGACTCGCGTGCCCAGGCAGTCGTACGGATGAGTCCTCAACACGCTGTCATCCTCTACCAGATGCTGAAGAAGACCCTGAGGGCCTACGAGGATCAGGTCGGAAAGATCAACATGCCGGACCGGCTGTACACCGAGCTGGAGATCGAGAAGGAGATCTGATGTCCGCGCTCGCGCAGGTCACCACTGAGGTCCCCGTCGGCTTCCAGACCCATGTCACGACTCGTCAGCCGTCAACCTTCGTTCAGCTCACCAGCGTGCAGGACGAGGTCTCCTCGTTGGGCACCACGAAGAACATCGAGTGGCGCCGCCAGGTGGACTTGGGTCCGGATGGCCTCGGTGGACTCGTTTCGCTCGAGGTGGACGTCCGCAAGACAGAGTCCTACGTCTCGGTGGTTGATCCCACCACCGGCATCTTTGGCGTCGGCGGCAGCCTTGCTGAGGCGGTGGCCGACTTCCGGGAGGCCCTAACCGACTTCCGCGAGGTGCTTCGCCACCAGGACGACCTGGCTCCGGCGATGGCCCGTCTCCTTGCAGAGCTGCTGCGCCTGGCGCCCACCAAAGCGTGACCGTCAAGAAGGTCGCGGACGTCCAAGCCGCCCTCACCAGCAAGGGAATGACTGCGGACGAGTCGTCTCACCACAAGATGCTTCGGCTCGAGGTCGCCGGCACCACCAAGGTGGTGACACGGATCTCTCATGGCATGAAAGAGATCGACGAGCATCTTGGCGCCCTGATGGCCAAGCAGTGCTTCCTGCACCTCAAGGAGTTCTGGGACCTGGTTGACTGCCCGCTGTCTGCGGAGCAATGGACCGCGAAGATCCAGGAGAGGTCAGTGGGCGGCCGCAATCCGTTCCTCGGGTACTAGCGGGGGCCTGGCGACGCCCCCCGCGGTGCCATCTCAGCCGTGAGTCAGCGCAACGGGGCCGGGCAAGGTCAACCCGGGTCACCCGGGTGTCTTCCTTCGACCGCAGCCTTCCGCGGCCGTCCTGCGCGCCGCGGGGTCGCTGCGTACGACTCGAGATCCCGGGCCAGGCAGACCGGCCCGGCCGCGAGGTCGACGACCTTGCGGATCCGGCCGTCGCGGACGAGCTCGCGTGCCCGTGCCTTCGAGACCCCCAGCTGGGCGGCGATCTCGGAGATCCCGACGAGTGCCGGCACGAGGGGCTCGGCAAGGCGCCGGTCGAACTCGGGCTCGTCGAGGACCTCGAGGAACCGGGTGCGGACCTTCACCCCGGGCAGCCCCTCGTGGATCGAGCGGGCGAACTCGGCCGTTGCGCGGGTCGTGGCGGCCTTGAGGGTGTCGGCCTCGACGCAGAACCGGACCGTCCACATGCCGGCGTCGTCCGGGCCGGACATCGACGGCAGAACGTCGTCCGCGGTCGGCAGCGCGTCCATGAGGGAGTCGGCGACGTCCTCGACGTCGACGGGCTTGGCCGGCTCGTAGCCGACCTGGGCGAACCACAACACGGTGTCTCCTTCTGGTGCGGGTCGCCCGGCCGGCCCCGTGGGTGGGCCGGCCGGGTCGACCGCGGGCTGGTGGTCGTGCGAACCTGCTGAGTGGTGCCCCTCCCCGTCTGCTTCGGGGAGGGGCACCGCCGCGTCAGCGGCCGCGCCAGGTGAAGCCGTCGCGCCGGAGCTTGGACAGGGCGTTGGACAACGCCCGCCAGTCCTTGGCGGTCGGGCTGATCACCGTGACGACTCGCCCTTGCTGTTGCGCACCATGTACCGGTGGGACGCCGTCACGGTGACGGTGTACCCCTGGTCGATGAATGCGGTCAGAATGGGCCGCAGGTTCAGCATCAGTATCACCTCCTTTCCTTCTCGCTGACAAGGAAAAGACTATCAAGAATCCTACTCATCGGGAAGGATTTTCGGTAGACTTGTCCCATCAGGTCGAGCAGGGGAGAGGGGCACTGTGGAGGGCATCTTCTACATCCGGGCCAACGCCGCCACGCAGATCCTCGTCGCCATCGTCCGGACGTTCGTCCTCCCCGAGGTCATCGTCACCGAGATCGACGAAACCATCCCGACCGGGGCCATCCTCATCGACACCTACGAGGGGAAGTGTGGAACGGCCGCGTCGTCGTCGCCCGCGACGAGAAGGCCTTCAACCGCCGGATCTGCACCTGGGTCGTCGCCACCACCCCCGAGCAGATGGCGTTCTTCCCCCGCCACGAGGCCTCCCTCGCGTTCATCCTCGGCGACGACGCCGACTTCACCCCCGACCCCGACATGGCCCGCTGAACCCGCAGGGCCCCCTGACCCCACAGGGCCCCGGCCCTGTGGACAACCACGCCGGCCCCGCTGCTGGCCCCGGTACCGTCGCCCCATGCCCGCTGAGATCCCACCCCAGTACGACCCCTCGGCCCGGCCAGACACCCCGCTCCTGGACCGCGCCACCGAGCTGCACCTCACGCTCGCCGCCATCGGCGCCTACTTCGACGCCACCCCCCAGCTCGTCGCCGCCTGGCTCACCTGCAGCGCACCCATCCCGCCAGGACACCGTCACGACCTCGCGCAGCTCCTCAAGGTCGACCGCCTCGAGGACCTCGACCCCCGCGCCTGACCCCACTACGAGGTCTGGCTGTGCGCCGAACGACGTGACGCGCCGCTGACCAGCGAGAACTTGCACCGCCACGGCACCCGGCTCGATGCTGTGACACGGCGGAGCACCACCGTGCCCCCGTCACCACGAGCCCCGGCCACCCCGACGGACCGGGGCTCGCGCACGCCCAGGGCGGAGAGCGTCGCCCGAGTCATGCGTGCGGGGTGAACGCGCTGACCAGGGCATGGTCCTCGAAGCGAGCAGCACCCGACCCCCTGCTCCAGACCCACGACCACCCTGTCCAACACGCAGCCCGAGTGCGTCGACTGCTCCAACCGCTCGGGAGCCGCTGAGAGCAACGCAGCGCGCTCGCGGCGGCCCGTCGTGCCCTCGTGTCCAAGCCGGTCACGTCACGCGACTGGTGAGCCCCCTGGGGCCGGGGGAGGGGGGCACCCAGGCGACGGGCCGGGCCCGCCGCCCGACCCCGCGCCTTTGCCGCCAGGCCCGGCTCGTTCCAGCGGGCTGTTGGCCTGCCCGCGACGGCTGATCGGACGCCGGTGTGGAAGGCTGGGACCGGGCCTTCAGAAGTCCGCGACCGGCGACACGAATCCGAATGCCCGCCGCCATGACTGGCCCCTCCGCGGGTCACGGACCATCCGGGTACCGCCGGTGCACCCGCTCGGTCGGCGACTTAGATGGCTCCCGGAGGGCAGGCTCAGCAAGGGACGACGACGGCGCGTCTCGTATGGCAGCGCTTGCAACACTCGGATGCCGATGGTCCGATCGGCACGCCCCGGCAACATGCCGCGACCGGGGAACGCGCCCTAGGGTGGGTTGCCCGGCGTATGGCGCGCCAGCGCTGCGGTAACCAGTCTCACGGACTCCGGCCGGGTGCGGCACCAGGGGCAGATCTTCCAGTCGGGGTCGAGCTGGCGGGCGCAGTTCTGGCAGTGTCCGCGGTCGAGGGTGACGGCGCACCAGGGGCAGACGACCATGTCGGACTCGACGCGTCGTTCGCAGGCGGGGCAGGCATGGGTGCCGCCGGCGTCGGAGTGGGTGACGCGGGCGGCTTCCTCGAAGGTGGTCTCGCCGCGGCGGGCCTTCTCGATGGCGGAGGCGCGCAGGGTGGCCATCCCCACGGCGCGGGCCTGGGCGCCGACGGCGCCTTCGGAGGGGTCCTTGATGAGGACCTGGCGCATGGCGGAGTCGACGCTGAGCACCTCGTAGACGGCGGTGCGGCCCTTGTAGCCGGTGCCGCCGCACTCGGGGCAGCCGGCGCCGCGGCGCGGCAGGGTGCGGCCGAACATGCCGGTGACGTCGGCGGGGGTCATCCCGAGCATGGCGAGGGTGACGTCGTCGGGCCGGTAGGTCTCCAGGCACGACCCGCAGGGGCGGCGGACCAGGCGCTGGGCGACCGCGGCGGTCAGCGAGGACGCGACGAGGAACGGTTCGGCGCCCATGTCGACGAGCCGGGTCAGGGCCGCGACGGCGCTGTTCGTGTGCAGGGTGGTGAGCACGAGGTGGCCGGTGAGGGCGGCCTTGAGGGCGAGCTCGGCGGTCTCGGCGTCGCGGACCTCGCCGACCAGGATGATGTCGGGGTCCTGGCGCAGGATCGAGCGCAGGCCGCGGCTGAAGGTCATGCCCTGCTTGTCGTTGACCCCGACCTGGGTGATGCCGGGGAGCTGGACCTCGACCGGGTCCTCGAGGGTGACGATGTTCTTGTCCGGGGTGCGGATCTCGGCGATCGCGGAGTAGAGGGTGTTCGTCTTCCCGGAGCCGGTCGGGCCGGTGATGAGGACCAGGCCCTGCGGCACGTTGAGCGCGGCCCGGAACGCCGCGAGCTGGTCGGGTTCGAAGCCGAGGCTGTCCAGGCCGGGGACGGCGTCGCCGCGGGTGAGCAGCCGGATGACGACCTTCTCCCCGTGCAGCGAGGGCAGGGTGCTGACCCGGGCGTCGACGGCCATCCCCTCGACGGAGAACCGGGTCCGGCCGTCCTGCGGGACCCGCCGCTCGGCGATGTCCAACCCGGACATGATCTTGATCCGGCTGATCGCCGACCCGGCGATCCGGCGCGGTGCGTTCATCACGTCCCGCAGCAGCCCGTCGACGCGGTAGCGCACCCGCATCACGTCGCGCTGCACCTCGACGTGGATGTCCGAGGCCCGCAGCCGGACCGCGTCCGCGAGGATCTGGTTGACCAGCTTGACGATCGGCGCGTCATCGACCGAGACACCGCCGCTCGGCGCCGCCGCCGCACCGTCCTCGTCGTCCTCGACGTCATCGACGATCGCCTCCACCGACGCACTGTCCTGACCCAGCGACCACGCCCTGCCCAGCTGCTCACGCACCTGCGAGTCGGTCGCCACCGCAACGGTCAGGTCCCGAGTGCGGGTGTAGAGCCGGACGTCGTCCAACGCGAGAACGTTCGTCGGATCCGAGGCGGCAACGAGCAGGCCACCGCTCGCAGTCCGGTCGACCGGAACGACCCCGGTGCGTTCGGCGATCTGCCGTGGCAGCAACCGGACCACGTCCGGCGCGGGGATGATCTTCGACAGGTCGATCAGGTCCAGGCCGAGCAGACTCGCAAGACACTCGGCGACATCCCGTTCCGACGCCAGACCCAGATCCGCGACCACCTGACCCAGCCGCCGCCGCGGGCCCTGCGACGAGCGCTGGACCTCCAGCGCGAGATCCAGCTGCTCGGGCGATAACAGTCCGTGCTGAACCAAGACGTCGCCGAGCCGCTTCCTGCCACGCTGGACCGGCACCGGCACCGCCACGCCGCCGCCGATCGGCGCCTGGCGCGCGTTGGAGGGAGCGTCGAGCGGACCGTCGCCGCTATGCCGGCCTACCACTGGCCATCACTCCATCGGCCGCCGTGGCGCACACCATCTGGGGTGCCGCAGAAGACCGAAGATCCATGACCTCATGCTGGCCGAGTTCTTGGCCGGCATGCCGGATGCGCGGGACGACACGCCCGCGGTCGCCGATGGGCGGCGCGTCCCCAGCTCGTTCACATCGGCACAGGTGTATGACCGTGTGAGCCTTTGCAGGTTGCCACTCGGACACCCGCTTCAACACCAGGACGACATCGCGGGAGGCGTTGCCGGCCCGGGGTCCGGCACATGTTGGGCTATGCGCGGCCGGCGGGGCGAAGGAGCCGAGGGGAGTTCCATTTGGCATCGCTGAGAACCAGGTGGCGCACGCAGCCGGGTCCATCGTGGGGCTTGCGCGCGGCCGTTAAGATCGCAGGTCGTTGCCGATGCTGAAGGTGGGCCGTCATGACCGAGGTGCTGAGGGTGCGTCCACTGCTGCCGGCGGACGCGTTGGCGGACAGGATTGCGGGATCCTGGGTCCGCGACGCAGCGCTTGTCGCTGGCGGTGTCGGTCTGTTGGCGTTGTCGGCGCAGGTAGCGATCCCTGAACCGTCCCCGGTCTGGTGACTGGTCTGAAGCCACGAGAAGGTGGTCTTTGTGCCGGCACCGAGGAAGTATCCGA